>CAIWVX010000224.1 GCA_903916205.1 uncultured beta proteobacterium | reverse complement strand
GGCATGGCGAACGCGGCTAGAGGTAGCGGCGATAGCGAATGCAACGAAGGGCTAATGGCCTTGGGTGGAGCCGCGTTAGGCGGCTTGCTGGCGCAGGGTAACAATCGGTTGCGTGGTGCTGCACTTGGCGCTGGCGCTGCTGGCCTAGCGTGCTTGGCGTGGAATTATCATGCCAAGCAGACGCGGACGGCGCAGCAGGTACAGACCGATTATCAGTCGGCTAACCGAGGACGTGTGCCAGAAAAGGCTCAAGTCGTGCGCTATGAGCCAAAACTATCGCCGTCTGATCGCATTGCCCCTGGTGATCAAGTGATGTTGAACTCAAATATTGAGATTGTAAGTGGTTGGCGAGACCTGACATTGCCCGTGGTGGAAGAAGAAATGACTATGATCAAACCGGACGGCAAAACCGTATCGAGTCGTAAAGTTGTGAACGAAGGATTGGGCGCAGGCGGCTATCAATCATCCTTTATTCTGAAGATGCCCAAGGAGGCACCCGAAGGCGAGTACTCCGTAAAGACGACGCTTTATCTCAACGGACAGCCGGTTGGGGGGCGTAATTTGAAGATGCAAGTGGCACGTACGGCTGATGGTGGTTTGCAGATAGCCTTGCGTTAATGCGGCATTCGGGGCTTACCCGGAGCTCACCTTCCGCAATTTCTTTCACTCAGGCTCATTCCTGAGTGGAAATACAGACACCGTTCAGGTTCATACCTCATTGGACAAGGCTCTTGCTTGACCAGCACCTCCTTTCGTATTACAGTGAAATACAAAAGGAGGTGCATCATGGCCGTTAGCCGCATGGTTCAAGCCCGAGTTCCGGGCGATATTCAAGACATTGCAAATCAAGTCATCGAAGCTTCTGGGCTGACAGTGAGCGATGTTGTACGTGTGCTTATGACCCGCATTGCTCGGGACAAGATCATTCCCATGGGGCTGTTCCAGCCGAACGCGGAAACGTTGGCTGCCTTTGCTGAGATCGAGCGTGGTCGTCTCAAGCAATTTGATTCTGTTGAGGCGCTGTTCGTTGATCTTAATGAGGAAGATTGAGCCTACAACCGCATTCAAGCGGGATTTCAAGCGAGAGGGAAAAGGGCCGCACCGTGTTGTGTTGAATACTGATTTGAAACAGGTCATCACGGCCTTGGCGAATGATGTACCGCTGGCGGCGAAACACCGAGACCACACGCTCATGGGCAACTGGAAGGATTACCGGGATTGCCACGTGCGGCCTGACTTGGTGTTGATCTATCGACTCATTGATGGCGGAGGTACTGAGGGCAATCCTGACCGCCTTATTCTGGCACGGCTTGGCTCTCATTCGGAATTAGACCTGTAACGTTGATGGCTTTCGCCTTGCCATCACGAGTGCGACGATCTTATAGCCGTATCGATCATTGGCGGTAAACCTCCTTGCGATTGCCGATGCGCATAACGAGGATGCGCAAAGCGCTGTCCTCAATGCTAGCGATGATTCGCCAGTCCCCAACGCGGTATTACCAAAAGGTTCCCAGCTTAGAGCCTTTGAGGGCTTCCCCGATGCGGCGCGGATCGTCGAGCTGGGCGACACGTCCATGCAAGAAAACGATGATGCGCCGCGCTGTCTGCGGGTCGATTTTGTCTAGATCGCGCTCGGCGGCTGGGTCGAGTTCAACCGTCCAAGCCATAGCGCTTCATAACCTCTTCAAGCGGCACGGTTTTGGTCTTGCCTGCGCGAATGTCGATCAGGCGTTGCTCCGCAAGGTACAAATCTTCGAGGTCGTCCAAATGCTCAAGAATGGCCTCGCGAGCGTAGAAGGTCTTAGTGCGCCCGGTGGCCTGCGCCAGTGCTTCAAGGCGATTTTCCACTTCGGCGGGTAGTCGGATGGCAAGCATTTTTGGCTCCTGTTCTTATAACGCCATACAAGTATACTATAAAGAGTAATAAAAACAGAACCAGGAAGAAGTTTGCCGCCGAAACTTTTCTAAAGCCCCGTTGATGGATATTGGCGTAAAGCGGTAAGAATAGCGGTGGGTTTGGTTTTGGAAAATGTGCGGCGCCGCATATTTTCTGTTTTCTGGTTTTGTTTCTAAAAACGGATTTTAAAATCCGTTTTTTATGGCCCTTATTTAAGGGCATAAGCGTAAGCGTATCTGAAAGATACAAGTTACCGCCATAGGCGCTATCCTGCCCTAGTCAAATTCTTTTACTTTTCCACTCAATTTGTTCGATGTTTTCATTTAAAACCTTGCGGAAAAAATGCGTCGACGCATTTTTTCCGCAAGG
>CAIWVX010000223.1 GCA_903916205.1 uncultured beta proteobacterium | reverse complement strand
AGCATTGCCGCGGTTGTTATAAGACTCTGCATGATTGGGATTGATGTTTAGCGCTTTGGTCAGCACCTCCACCGCTTGCTCATATTTTCCTGTCTGTGCCAGCAAGGTGCCCATGAGCTGTAGAGCGTCAAAGTGATTAGGTAGCCGATTAAGTATCTGCTCATAGAAAGCCTGCGCTTCCTTAAACTGCCCCTTTTGATGGTGCGCTAACCCCTGCTGTAGCAGATTGGGGATTTGCTGCAGCGCCTCGTTTGGCTGTGGTGATTCAAGTTGCGGGATAGTGGGTTGTGCCACTTTTTCAGTAGACATTTTAGATTCTCAAAAGTAAATAGGGAGAAAAGCCCTCGTTTTCCTGTTTCAAAATAAATAAACAGCGTTCGAAACCCATATATCACTTACCAGCCGCTTCCTAGCAACAGCGAGTACTCGATTATCATCCGAGTTTACTCAACAAAAATCAAACGAATCAAAAGGCGCGTGGAGACTGTCGCTTGTGAGTTTTGACCTCGTTGAGATTGAGTCCGAGTCGATCCCGTACGTGACGCACCACTTTCTGCGTTTCTTCGATATTTTTTCGGCACAGGACGACAAAGTCGTCCGCGTATTCGGTGCTGTTTTCGTTGATCGTCGCCGCCACACTTGCCGTGGCGGCGAATGAGGTGGTCGGCGGCGTGGTAGGCACTACACGCATCTCACCTAAAACGAACGTTAGCAGATTGACATTTCTTGAATTTGATGTAATTGCTCCAGCAAAGCCAATCAGGGTACGGCAGTTCGTGTCTAACTGATTTATACTTAAAACTTCCAAACCACATCGTGATCTAAGGCTACTATGGGAAAACTCACTGAACTTCTGAATCTCGCCCAAGCGCGTACTCGCGAAATCGGCCTTGCTTATTGTGGCGCATTGACTCCGACGGAAGCTTACGAAGTCTGGCAACTGGCTCCCGGTGCCAAGCTCGTGGATGTGCGCACTCGCGCCGAGTGGGATTGGGTTGGTCGCATCCCTGGGGCCATTGAAATCGAATGGATTACTTATCCCGGAAACCAAACAAACAATGACTTTTTGGCTCAGCTAAAACGCCAGGTTGATTGCGAAGCGTTGGTCTTGTTTATTTGCCGTAGTGGGGTGCGTTCGCAGAAGGCCGCTCAGCTTGCCATTGAAGCGGGCTACACTGAATGCTATAACGTTCTCGAAGGCTTTGAAGGTGATATCGACGCCTCGGGTCAGCGCGGCAAAATTGGCGGCTGGCGCAAAGCGGGGTTGCCTTGGAAAAGCTGAAGCTTTGAACCCAGCCTCCTGCAATTTCGGAAGACATTATGCCCACTGCCCATCTTTCCTTTGATTCATTTAACACGCTCAGCGATGAAGTCTGCCATCAGCGCATCCGTGCGGCTCGCGCCAAGCTGGGACAGCGAGCCGTGCTGCTTTGCCACCATTATCAGCGGGCCGACATCTATCAGTACGCCGACCTGACCGGTGATTCACTCAAACTTTCGCGACTGGCATCACAAACCGATGCCGAATTTATTGTTTTCTGTGGCGTACATTTTATGGCGGAGGTCGCCGATATCATGACTCCGCCCGACCAGAAAGCCATTCTGCCTGATCTTGCCGCCGGTTGTTCGATGGCCGACATGGCGAATCGAGCCAAGGTCGAACGCTGCTGGCGTGAACTGAATGACGTGTTAAACGCCGATGAAATGATTACGCCGGTCACTTACATCAACTCCGCTGCTGATCTTAAAGCCTTTTGTGGCGAGCACGGCGGGATCGTCTGCACCTCATCAAACGCGCCAAAAATCGCCCAATGGGCTTTCGCCCAACGCGAGAAAATCCTCTTCTTTCCTGACCAACACCTGGGTCGCTGGACGGGGCATAGCATGGGCATTGCGCTCGATGAAATGAAGGTATGGGATCCCGATCTCGAAATGGGCGGACTCTCTGTCAATGAAATCCGTCAAGCCAAAATGCTGCTTTGGAAAGGTCACTGCTCGGTACACCAGATGTTCCAACCCGTGCACATTGAAAAATTCCGCGAACAACATCCTGACGGTTGGGTGATTTCGCATCCGGAATGCCGCTTTGAAGTCTGTACGAAATCCGATTATGTCGGTTCGACCGACTATATTATTCAAGTCATCAAGGAAGCCAAGCCCGGAACGCGCTGGCTCGTGGGTACCGAGCTTAACCTAGTCAACCGGCTAGCCGAAGAATTCAAAAGCGAAGGCAAAGTGGTTCAATTTATGTCGCCAACGGTTTGCATGTGTTCGACCATGCAGCGCATCGACCCGCAGCATCTGGCATGGGTACTGGAAAATTTGGCCGATGGCCACCTCGTCAATCAGATTAAAGTGCCTGAGCATGAAGCCGCTCTCGCCAAGCTTAGTGTAGAGAGAATGCTTGCGGTTTCGTGAGCTTCATTACCCCCCAATTCGTGCCGCACTAACCCGATATGATTGAGCCATGAGAACACGTATTTTGTTAATCGAGGACGACGAGCGCCTCGCCAATTTAACAGCTGAATATTTACGTAAAAACGATTTCGTGGTTTCCATCGAAGGTCGCGGTGATACCGCTGAAGCCAGAATCCTAGCTGACGACCCGGATCTGATCATTCTCGATGTCATGCTTCCCGGTAAAGATGGTTTTGAGGTTTGCCGCTCAGTCCGTGCAAAATATAAAGGCGTGATCCTCATGCTGACTGCACGCGATGAAGACCTCGATCAGATTCTTGGACTCGAACTCGGTGCCGATGACTATATTGCCAAGCCGGTACAGCCGCGTTTGTTGCTCGCTCGAGTTAAAGCGCTGATGCGCCGATCCCCGGTTAGTGCCAGCTTGCCAAGCAACCTGCCGGATACCGCTGAGAGCACTGAGCTGGCTTTCGGTAAATTTCATATTAGTCAGCAGACTCGAAGTACGCATTTGGGCGACGAGGCCATTGATTTGACCACCGCTGAATTCGATTTGCTGTGGTTACTCGCTCGCCACGCGGGCAGCATTCTTTCCCGCGACGACCTGCTACAAGAATTGCGCGGCATCGGCTTTGACGGACTCGACCGCTCTATTGATGCCCGGATTTCACGCCTGCGCCGTAAGCTGGGTGACGATCCTGATAATCCGACGCGCATCAAGACCGTTCGCAGCAAAGGCTATCTGTTCAGCAAACATGACTGGCACTAACAGCAACAACCGCTTACTTAACATCCTCGGGCGCTATAAGCACGTCCCGTGGCGCGGGCGTTACTCCCTTTCGCACCTGTTTTTCAATTTCTACCTGCTGGTGATGAGCTCTCTGGTCGCCATCGTTTTTTTTGCCGACTTCGTTATTTCGATGGCCGTCAAAGGCATTACCGATGACTACACCAGCCGCTTTATGCGCGGAACCATCGTCCTGATTGAAGATGAACTGTTTCGCAAACCGCGTTCAGAATGGCCGAAAACCATCAAAGCTCTTGATGAGAAATTCGCCTACAAACTAAATATTGTCGACCGTTGGACTTTGGAACTTTCGCCCAAACAAGCGGAAAAAATTGATTCGGGCGAACTCGCTATTGACTCTGACGGAGACGTTCTCTATCACCGTCTGAAACAAACACCGCAGATTCTGGTGGTTGGCCCCATTTCGCCCGATGCCAACCCGGAGCGACCACGCGCTATGCCGCTGGAGTTGCGTATCCGCTTGCTGACTTGGTGTCTGATTGGCCTGTTTCTGGCGGTGGCCGTATGGTTCTGGGTTCGTCCGGTCTGGCGCGATCTGGAAGCGCTGCGCCAGACGGCGCGGGCGCTCGGCGAAGGTCATTTTGAGTCGCGTGCGCCCGAAGCTCGAAGTCGAGCTTTTGAACTGCTGACGGAGACCCTCAACGGCATGGCTGAACGTATTCAGCGTCTCATTGCCACACAGCGAGAATTATCCAGCGCCATCTCGCACGAACTGCGGACGCCCATAGCACGGATGCGATTTGCCCTTGAAATGTTGTCCGAAACCGATGAGCGTACGGATAGCGAACGTCTGTGGCAAATGATGGGCGTTGACCTTGACGAGCTCGACAACCTCATTGATTCCAGCTTAACTTACGCACGTTTTGAGCGCGAACAACCCGAACTGCATTTAACCTGTGTCGAACTGGCTCCTTGGCTTGAAGAGAATGTTGAGAGCATTCGTATTCTCAGCCGTTCGCTTAGGCTGACAGTCGACACATCACGTCTTCCGCCGAAACAACAGGTTGAATTCGACCTGAAAAGCATGCCGTACGCCGTCACCAATTTATTGAGTAACGCCCTTAAATACGCCAAAACCTGCATCATCGTCAGTGCCGAAATGGCGGGCAATGACGTTCTGGTGCATGTAGACGATGACGGTATTGGCATCCCTGTTGAAGAACGCCATCGCGTCTTCTATGCCTTTACCCGACTCGATCGTTCTCGCGACCGGGCGACCGGTGGTTATGGCTTGGGTCTGGCCATTGTTCGTTTGGTTCTGGAGCAGCACGACGGCACCGCCACAGCCACCGAGTCGCCTCTCGGTGGCGCTCGCTTTACACTCAGTTGGCCGTTGCTTCACAAGATCACATAACGGCAGGATACGCCGCCCTGCGCCTCGGCTGTCTTGCCTCAATCGTCACATGACACGAGACCCACTGAATCTTTTTGGACCAATGGGGTCTGATTGCTTCGTCTCTCAATCGAAGTCATCACGGTAACCCTAGGAGATAACAATGCAAATGTTTAACAGAATAAAAAGTTTGATCGGTGCCCTGTGTCTCGTCGCCTGTTCGACAGCGGTGGCGCAAACTTGGCCGACGAAACCGGTGTCGATTGTTGTCCCATGGCCACCCGGCGGCCCGTCGGACATCGTTGCACGACCCACGGCGAAGGGGCTGACTGAGGCGTTCGACAAGCCTTTTTTTGTTGATAACCGGGGCGGAGCCGGTGGCAATATCGGCAGTGAATTTGT
>CAIWVX010000222.1 GCA_903916205.1 uncultured beta proteobacterium | reverse complement strand
GTGAAGCAATTGCGCCATCGACCACTTTCTTAAAGCTAGGATCGTCCTTGCGCAACATACAACCGTAAGCTTCCTTCGATTGCGCTGTGCCGACGACCGCCCAGTCACTGGCCCGTTTGGCTTTGGCCATTTCACCATAAAGCAGCGCGTCATCCATCATGAACGCCACCGCCCGGCCGGTTTCTAACGTCAGGAAGGATTCGCCGTGATCTTTGGCGGAAATCACGTTCATGTTCATCTTCTTGTCTTCGTTCATCTTGCGTAACAAGCGTTCCGAGGTCGTCCCGGCGGTGGTCACCACATTTTTTCCTACCAAATCGGGAAAGTCCTTAATCCCGGAGTCTTTCTTGGTCATCAACTTGGTGCCAATGACAAAAAGAGTATTGGAAAAAGCCACCTGCTTTTGTCGCTCGGTGTTATTGGTTGTCGAGCCGCACTCAATATCAACCGTCCCGTTCTGAATCAGGGTAATGCGATTAGCCGAAGTCACCGGCATGAGTTTGACGTCAAGTTTGCTCAATTTCTGATCGGCCTTGATGGCCTCAACCGCTTTGAGCATGACTTCCTGCGAATAGCCAATAACCTGCTGCTTGTCATCGTAGTAGGAGAAGGGGATTGAAGACTCACGGTGCCCGAGGGTGATCGTCCCGGTCTCCTTGATCTTTTTGAGTGTACTGACGTCCTGTGAAAAGGCGGCGGTGGAAAACAGAGTTGTGGCGCATAAGGCCATTACGGCGGAACGATTCAGAATCATGATCAATATCTCCTTGTGAAAAAATTGAGTTACCCGGAAATGACGCTTCCATGATGCCAAGTGAATTGGCTTTCTCATACGACATTCCCCCGTGCAGTACAGTCACTTAGCGGAATACGTGCCAGCCAAATAATAAAGCAAAAATGTTTTACAAACCAAGATTTTCAAGAAAAAGGAAACCGCATCCTCCGCCGTTTGATCGGCGTCGTTCCAAGATCTCAATCCGCAGGAAATTTTATGTTTTATCTTGGGCAGACGTACCGCTATTAGCCATCGCCAAGCGTGTTGTGCATCTTGATTAGGCAAGGAATTTAATCACGGCCGATCGTTCTGAATCTCTTGGGTATGATTCCTCGCGGCTTGCCGCAGGGTGGTTCATTCTCACCGAAAACCCATCGGGAGGTCGCGGTTCACTGCCCGATTCGCGAGGTGACGGAGTTTGTCCGCATCAATTCTTGGTTATAACAGCGCCGCCTGCCTGATGGCTTCGGTCGCCCACTGGTTCAGGCTCTGTCCGTGCGCGGCAGCCGCGATGGTGGCGGCTTCATGGGTCGCAGGATCAACCCTCAGAGAGAACTTGCCCGAAAAGTGCTTGCGCGGTTCGATACCGCGTCGCTCGCAGGCTTCTAGGAATACGCGCAGGGAAATCTCACCTTCATGCTTTAATCCTTCCACATCGGCGGCGTAAAAGTCGGCACCACCGTTGAGACCCACGAACTCACCCCGAAACATTTGCAGATCAGAATCAAAAGCGATGACCGCCTGATAGCCGTTAATCGTCATAGTATTCATGGTTTTACTCCGTTTTCTTCCAACCACTTGCGAATGGATGCTACCGCGCCCTTATTCGTGTCCGGCGACGGGTGAAGGCGATGAAATACGCGCACTCGCTCGAACAAAAACACCTCAATACGCGAACCCTCGCGTTCCATAAACTCTGCGCCAAGCGCCAAGAATAGCGCCTCGATGTCGGCCCAGCGAATAGTGGCCGAGACGGGTCGGGCGAAGACCCGTTCCAAGATGCGCTGGTGTTTGCGTTTCATCAAACTATGGTAGCAAAAAGCGGTATCAGAATAAAGGAAGAAACATTATTTTTGAGCCTTCAAAGAAACTCTCACTCCAAAAAATAACCCCGGCGTTCGAGTGAGAAGCCGAGGTTTTGAGTTTGTGGCAACTTCTGTGAGATATGAGCTAGAGACCCAAATAGAAATTAAACGTGGTGCGTCCAATTTTGTTCCGCAAGCTATTGAAATATAATATTGTTTCCGGCATTATTCAAACATCGTGTAAATAACCGGAAACGTGACGTGAAACCACTCAGCAACCAGCAGCGTCTACACCTTATCAACAGCGAACAACTCTACGAAAACTACCGCGTCGCTTTGCGCCACGCGGCAGGCCACAGGTATGGCATGCGTTGGAAGTCCGTGCGCGGCATTGAGTATCTCTTCCGTGATCACGATGCACGCGGAAATGGAAAATCACTTGGCCCGCGCAGCAGCGAAACCGAGGCCACCCTTGCGGCTTTTCTGCAAGGGCGAGAAGCCGCGAATCAACGACTTGTCGACATCCGCGCGGCGATCAACGAGCAAGCAAGGCTCAATAAGGCACTACGTCTTACGCGCGTCCCTCGCGTGATTGCCCGCATCCTGCGCGAGCTTGATGCCGCCGATCTTAACAAATCCTTCACCGTTCTCGGCACCCAGGCGCTCTTTGGCTACGAAGCGGCCGGTGGTGTGCAGTTTCTCGTTGAACTGCTGGCCTCGGGCGATATTGATCTACTTTACGACAACCGTCAGAAAATAACACTTGTCTCAAGCAAACTGGACGGACAGGGTTTGCTCGGTCTGCTCAAACGTGCCGACCGCAGTTTCGAATGCATCCGCAAGCGCGGTTTCCGCGCCGCCAACGCAGGCCAGTTCATGGTCGACCTCATCATTCCGCCGCGTGGTATGCACGACAGCGACCCGGTCAGCTTCGCCGCAGATGACCTCGTGGCCGCCGAAGTCCCCGGCCTGCAGTGGCTGCTCAATGCGCCGAAAATCGACACCGTCGCCATAGATGAAGCGGGCTGGCCAGCGCCAGTGCGGGTGCCCGACCCACGCGCATTCGCCCTACACAAAGTTTGGCTAGCCAATCGACCTGACCGCGACCCAAAGAAAAAGCCACGCGATTTAGCCCAAGCCCAAGCCGTCGCCGCCCTCGTCCGCGAATATATGCCCCACCTGCCGTTCAGCGAGGCGATCAGCTCACTGCATGGCGATGTGCGAGCGCTGGTGAATAGGCTGTAGCCGTAACATAAACGTGGGCTGTCGCCAACTTTCTACAGTCACTGAGCGGGCAGACATAGCCGGTGAGCAAGAGCTTCATCTTGCGCACCCACAAAAAACGATCTTGGGCGAGGAATTGACCCATTGATTTTGTAGGGTTTGCAAACCAACGGTTTGCGAACGCGGTTGCCCAATGTTGATCTATGAGGGGTTTCCGCGTGCGCAAAGAAAAGATTTTGCGCACCCTACCCAGGCTTAGAATAATTACAAGCATTCATGTCGCGGGATAATACGATTGCAACACAGACAGAATTTTGTACAGTTGAGAAAGTCCCGTATTGCCACTGTTAGATAGCACAATCAGTTGCAACGATTGCCCGAGTTCCACGTGAACAATGCCAACATATCCTGCAACACGTCCGGCGTGCTCATATACGCTTGGAGTCGTGATCGGACTGGGCAGCGTCCATCCAAAGCCATAGTATTCTCCAGGCCTATTTAATAATTCTGAACTTTGAACAGTTGTCATCTGACGCATGGATTCAGAACTGACTAGACGACCTTGACGCCACGCGTCCAGAAAGCGCGCCATATCGTCAACAGTAGACATCAAGCCAAACGCGCCCAGAGTAAGAATATCAACACCATAAGTAAGCGGACTAACTGCTTGGTTAAGCGCTAATACGCTACCCACAGGTGGGGACTCACCTTTGAGCCAACTCAAATTCATGCCACATGGCTCAAAAACCCCACGACGCATCAGGTCGGTAAAGCTTTGCCCGGTAGCAGCCGCAGCGACCTCGGCTAACAGCACATAATTGGTATTGCTATACGAAGAATTTGCGCCTGGCACGAAATCCAGAACTGGGTTGTCGACCAGCCGTTGTACTAATTGCGCATTCGTGAGACCGTCTACCTCACGGTGCGGTTTATTTTTAAAAAACTCAGGGATACCGGAAGAGTGTGACAAAAGATGACGTAACTGAATGCTCGACCAATCCGCTGCCAACATCGGAAGCCAGTGCGTTATTGGATCTGTGAGTGCCAGAATTTGCCGCTCTACCAATTGCATGACAACTGTTGCGGTCAAAGACTTGGATATCGACGCTATCTCGAAAGAAGTTAAGGAAGTGATTGGCGTGCCGATAGTGTCTGTACTGCCGCGACTAGATTTATATAGTTCAACTACCCCAAGACGCACCAAAACGCTCAGTCCAGGCTTACCGATTGACCAATCCCCTGCAAGGACAGCATCAATTTGTGATTTAACCTGTGCTTGACGTTCTGCCTCGGTCATGGGGGTGATCGTCCCACCGACCCCCACACACGCGGACAACGATGATGTCAATGAAACAAGGCCGACAGCACCTATTCGGCTCAACGCCGCTCGTCTAGAAATAAATTGCGGACTCATTCACTTATGAGGGAGAAGCGTATTTATTCGCCATCAACCGAGTTTTATACAATCAACCGTAGTTAATCGGGTTTCTGCTCAACCAGCGTACATCACGGACGCGGCCAATGCGTTTGCCTGCGCCGCGGGCCATGGCGGAAGTTAAGGGGCGGGTTTTCCAGGCAAAGCTGCCGCCGAAACCGAGTACGGCACCCAAAAGCCCACCAGCAACCACGCCGCGAATGGGTTTGCGGTCGTCAGCCAAGACGCCGCAGATGGCACCGGCGAGGACGCCGATGGCGGCGGCTTGCCAGGAATCTTGTGCAGCGGCCGTGACGATGTCGGTTGTTTCTTCGGTGTTGAGTACGGTTTGGCGTGCTTCTTTGGCGCCTTCGATGCCTGACTCAACTAATTCTTTGCTGTAAGCCAGGTTAGATTTAACTTTTTCGGAAATGCTCATCGGGTGAAGCTCCTATCTGTTGTAGAAAAAGCGGGGGCTAGCCCGCACAATCGTCTCTTTTGAATCACAAGTTAGCGTAACTGACTTGCGAAATTTTGGCGTCCATTTAGCCTCAATGATACCTAATAATGATAAAGAATTGGCGGCTAGACGCGCGGTATGGGTTAAAAAGCCCATGTCCGCCCATCCTCCTGCAACCGCTTTTTCTTTCTATTCACGCGGGCTTATTGACGCGTATTTTAGGTTGAAAAGAAAACGGGGCTTTGCGGCGGCCCCGTGTGATTTTTTGTGTGCGGCTCAGGCTAAGCCATGCTTGACCTTGCTGGCTTGCTCCTGCGCTCTAAATTGCCCAAAGCGCGGCAGGAACTTGTCCCAGTCGATGATATGACTGTTGATTTCCGGGCCATCGACGCAGGCGTGTTTACGTACCATTTTGCCTTCGATGGTGACTGGCACCATGCAGGCACCGCACATGCCGGTGGCGTCGACCATGATCGAGTTCAGGCTGGCTACGGTTTTGACGCCGTAAGGTTGGGTCAGGTCGCTGACCGCGCGCATCATCAGCGGTGGGCCGATGGTGACCACTTCGGCAATTTTGCGGCCTTTGCCCTTTTGATTCGCTTTGAGTAGTTCTTCCAGTGGGCCGGTAACGAAGCCCTTGATGCCGAAGCTGCCGTCGTTGCTGGTGTAGATGACCTCAAGCTGGTCGCCGAATTCGGCTTTGAGTTGTCCGACGCGCTCGTCGTCCTTAGTCCAGAACAGCAGGTCGGCGTTGCGGAAACCGGAGATTAGCGTGACATGGTTGCCGAGGCGCAGATGCTCGCGCATGATCGGGAACACCGGCGGCAAGCCAACCCCTCCGGCGGTGAAGACCACGGTTTTATTGCCCTCGTAGCGGTGTAATTCACTCGGTAGGCCCAATGGCCCAGCGATCCCGGCGAAAGCCTCGCCAATCGCCATCTTGTTGATCTCCAGACTACTGGTGCCCATGCCCTGAACCACGAGGCAAATGGTGCCGGCTTTAGCGTCCCAGTCGGCGAGCGTCAGCGGAATCAGTTCTCCGTTAGGCCAGGCCAGCACGCGCACGAATTGTCCGGCGCGGGCGGTCTTGGCAATTAGCGGGGAGTGCACGATGA
Organism: uncultured beta proteobacterium; assembly: GCA_903916205.1. Classification (GTDB taxonomy): domain Bacteria; phylum Pseudomonadota; class Gammaproteobacteria; order Burkholderiales; family Rhodocyclaceae; genus Propionivibrio. The sequence goes on along the minus strand of CAIWVX010000222.1, from coordinate 7,320 downwards.
ATTCGACGATGCCACCGGCCAGATCAATTTTGTCGACGATGGTTTGCGGTGCCGTGCCGAGGTGGGTGTAATGACCGGCGCTGGCGACCATGGTGCGGACTTCCTCGGGCGAGAGATTCATTTCGCCAACGATTTGACGGGCGGCGGCCTGACCGTCACCGGCCGCACGGATGGCGGTTGAACCACCCCGCGCGGCATCACCGCCGGAATAAACGCCGGACAGTGAAGTGAGCTGAGAGCCCGGCTCACCGACATCAATGGTGCCCCACTTGGTAATTTTTAACGTCGGTTCAGAGTCACGGATAATCGGATTGGGCGTATTGCCGAGCGCCATAATCACCAGATCGACAGCCATCGGTTCGATCTTGCCGGTGGATACCGGACTGCGGCGACCCGAGGCATCCGGCTCGCCGAGATCCATAACGTCGAGCATGGCGTGGGTGACGAAATGGGTCTTGCTGTCGCCGACAAATTCGCACGGCGCACGCAGGAATTTGAGCTGAATGCCTTCTTCAATGGCGTGGTGCAATTCTTCTTTGCGCACCGGCATTTCGGCTTGCGTGCGGCGATAGACGATGGTGACGTTGCCGCCAAGGCGACGTGCGGTACGAGCCGAATCCATCGCGGTGTTACCGGCACCGATGATGATAATTTCTTTGCCCTTGGTTTCTGGCAGCGGCGTTTCGTAATCCTCGCGCAGCCCTTGCATTAGGTTGACGCGGGTTAGGAATTCGTTGGCCGACATGACGTTAATCAGGTGTTCGCCGGGCACATTCATAAAGCGCGGCAGACCGGCACCGGTGCCCACAAAGACTTTCCAGAAACCGGCGTTTTTGAGGTCTTGAATCGTCGCGGTTTTGCCAACCACGAAGTTGGCGACGAATTTGCCGCCCAGCAACTTGATTTTGCCGACCACGTCGTCGATCAGTTCGTTGGGCAGACGGAATTCAGGGATGCCGTAGCGCAACACCCCGCCGAGTGCGTGGAAGGCCTCGAAGACGGTGACCGGATAGCCTTCGGCGGCCAGCAGATAAGCATTGATCAGCCCGGCGGGGCCGGAGCCAACCACCGCGACCGGCGGTTTGTCGGCAGTCACCCACGGGTCGGGGAAGCCGGCAAAACGGGCCGCAATGCCTTCGGCATTTACTATTTTTTCGCGCTGTGGCAGATACCACTCGATCTGGCCGATTTCAATCGGTTGTTTGGTGTGGGCGCATACGCCCTGACACTGCAATTCCTGCGGACAAACGCGGCCAGTGACGTTGGGTAGCGGATTGCAATTCTCGATCAGTTCCATGGCTTCACGGAAACGACCGGTGCCTAGCAGTTCAAGCATTTCTGGAATGTGAATTTTGACCGGGCAGCCGCCCTTGGGCTCGAATTTTCCTGGAACATGGAGGCCGACTTCACAAGGTTTTTCTTCGCATTGTTTGTCGCGCAGCGCTTCGAGCCAGACGATCAGATCAACTTCACGCGAGCTATAGCCCAAGTTCATGTAGCCGAGATAACCTTGGTTGACCAGCTCAAAATCGTTTGAGCGTTGCTCTGGATCACGGATGTAGGGCGGAATGTAATTGTCAGCCGGCCAGTCTTCCGAAAGCCCTTTGAACATTGGGTAGCGCCCCGAAAGGTGCTGGTCAAGCGCACGAATAAACTTGCGCTTAAGACCCAGCGGCACGTTCCAGACAAAACGCATTAGCACCTTGCTGGTATCGTCATCGCGCAGCAGCAAATCCCAGAAGGTTTGGACAAAGCTGGCGCTCAGTTCGGGTTGCTTAAATTCCCAGACGATGGCGTTGGCGCCATCGGCAATAAACATATCGCGAAACGCCTCCGGCTCTTTCAACAAACGGCGCTGCAACAGCGCCATTTGGTTGTGAAAAGCCTCGACGGCTTCGCTCTGCTCGAGGGCTTCGATCTGCGATTGCGTACTTTCCAGCGTGGTGCTGGCGTTTAAGTAGCGTTGCAGATCGTCTTGGCTGGCTGGGGTTTTTCCGGTGCTCATCGAATGATCTCCGCGTCGCAATTAGCTGAAACGCGCTTGATGCGGGCTTTCAGCTCGGGGGTTACGGTAACGCGCTCAAGGACTCCGGGAATCAGTTGCCCGACTTCCTTGCTCTCGCCATTGACTACGATCCTGGTTTTTTCAAAGAGTTCGGAAAGATCCTGATAGCAGGTTTTGCAGTTGGTACATTTGACCTGATCGGCAATGTCGTAAATCACCGGGGCCTCGCTGACCGCTGTTGCGACACTGGCTGTTGCCGCACTGGCTGACGCACCGGCAGGGGCGCTGCCGACGGCCATGATCGGGATCACGGTGCCGTTGCCCACTTGGGCCTTGCTCGAAGCGGCGAGATCAGACATGGCACGGGCAAAGCTATCGAGCGATGAGTCGCGCTGTTTCACTGAAGCCTGAACCTGCGCTTGCAAAGCGGCGATACCGACGCGATATTCGGTGCTCATCTTCGAGACATGCTGACCATCAAGGTATTGCAGCAGGTTCCAGTATTTACGGCGCTCTTCGACGAGGGCCACGATGGCACTGGAGACCCCAATCTTGACGAGGTGTTTCTTGCTATCGGTGGCGAAGATGAAAGGCGTTTTACTTTGACGTTGTTCGTCGCTCAGGTCGACAAATTCTTCGACCTGAACCAGATTGACGGCATCGGCAGGCAATTTGCGGAACTGCTTTTTGAAGCGGATTTCACCGTAGGCAAAGTGGGCCGGGGTCAGCGGCATACTCATTAACTGGAGATTTCCGGCGTCGTCGAGGTAGTCCATCGAGGTCGTTGTCCAGACATTTTCTGGGTCGGGATTGCCTTCGAGCGAGAACCAGTCGTGCAGGTTTTTGCCACGTCGCGGATCATGCACAAACACCGGATTCATCCGGCTTTCGACCGCCAGACGTGACTGACGTGCCGAAATGTCATCCGCAATGCCGTGCTCGCCCTGACACGGGGTATAGACATCAAACACCGCTGGCGAGTCGGTGTAGGTCAGGAACTCCATGGCGTTCTTGAGGAAGTGGTTTTGCAGCGAGGTGCTGGTCGAACACACGAAAACGTTGGAGTGGAAGGAGGCAATCAGCCCCAGTTCCTTACGGGCTTCGTGTTTGCCGCTGTAGGCGGCACCGAAACGTGAGAGATCGGCATCATGGCCGATAAAGCTCGAGGTTGAGGCTTGACCGCCGGTGTTGGAGTACGCCCCGGTGTTGAGCACCAGTACCTTGAGTGGGGTATCGCTCGCCAGAATGCGTGACAGTGCGCCAAAGCCGATGTCGTAAGTAGCCCCGTCGCCACCGATGGTCATGACGGTGGGCAGCAGACCGAGTTCATGCTTGTTGAACTGGCTCCACGACAACATGCGAAATTCCTGATCGTGTTTTTCGGGAATATAGGCATCGTCGAGTTCTAGGCGGGCAATGCGCAGGGCGCGGACATCGGCCACGGTTTGCGCCGAAATGCCTTCGAAAATGCCCTTGGCTAGCGGTTGCGCATCTTGGAACAAGCTGTTGACCCACGGATCGTTGTAGGCGTTGAACGGGAAGGTCGAGGCATAAACGCTGCTACAACCGGTGGAATTGGCAATGACCGTGCCGGAAGGGCCGTTGCCGGTGGGGCCGCCTTCGTAGAGATACAGCCGTTTTTCCAGCGTGGTGATGAGATTGTCGATTCGCTGGCTGCGGGCGCTGTCTTTTTTACTCAGCGAGGCGCGTTTGGCATTCAGCCCATCGAGCAGATTTTCTAGTTCGACCAAATGATCCTGACGGCGTTTTTCGGCGATGGCATGGCTGGTCGCCATTACCAGACGAATCGCGGTGACTTCGCCACAACCACGACAACCGCCGTGGCCGCCGGTGGTTGAATAGTAATTGGCGCGGTCGAGCAGCAGGCGCTTGATTTCGCCACCGGCTTCAATAGCGCCATCAAAAAAGCGCGCCGGCGCGTTTGGCGTTTTGCTCATGAACTCGAAGCGATCTTGTAGGCGACTGAGTACGGCGGCGTCTTGGTCGAGTGCGCTCAAAGCGCCGGGGCCGCAAACGTCGAGACATTCGAGGCAGCCGGTACACTTCCACGGATCAATGGTGGCGGCGAAGAGTCCGCCGCTGCCCGCTAAGTTCTTTTCCATGGCATCGAAGAAAGGCCGGGTTTTGGCAACCGGGTAGCGCGCCAGCACCTCGACGAGTTTGCTGAAGTTGCCGAGCAGCGTGGCTTGCTTGGTCGGAATCTTCGCGGCGGCTTCGGCTACGAGTTCGTGGAACGCCCGTGCTTCCTTGCTCTGCCGGTAGGCTTCACGAACCGCTTCAGTGACGGCATAGACCTGAGCGCGCATCGCCTCACGTTGGATTTCGCTGATGTCGATCTGGCGAATGCCGGTCAGCAGCAGTTCGTGAATGTCATGCACGTTGTTCGGAATGGCGGCATCGGGGCAGACCAGCGCACATTCCATACAGCCGGTACAGATGTCGGGGTTAAACAGCGGAACCGAGCGCCGGAACAAGCCTTTGTCCTTCGAGCCCGCGGTGCCAGCGGGCATGAACATGCCAGTACCTGGCAGCACCGGGGCTTCGCCAATCGTCCCTTCTCGGAAAGGCTTGGCGACGATGTCGTCAAAATATTCACGGTCGAACATGCCGCCGCAACCGGACGAACTGGAGGGCTGGCACATCGAGGCCGAGAGCGAGACATTGCGTAAGGCGATCGTGGCCGGGCGGGCATCGATTTTGATGAACGCGGCGCTGCTGTAATCAATCTTGATGGTCGATTCGATTCCCTCGCGGATGACCTCCATATTGCCTTCAACCACGGCCCCCCCTTTGGTGCCGAATTTCTTGGCGATCTGCTTACGGATTTTTTCTAGGATGACTTTGGATGAGGCGCCGGCTGAGACCTGTTTGACACAACCGGCAACCGCGCCAATGAAGGCGATACCCATCATGCGCGTGGCCAGTTCAGGCGTCGGGGCGTGGCGCTTGGCGACGGCAAAGGCATCAATAATGAAGAAATTGATTTTTTTCTCGCGGATCGTTTTTCTCGCCTGTGGGGGCAGGTCGGTCCACACTTCTTCCGCCGTCGAATTGGACTGCATGATGAACGTGCCGCCGGCCACCAAACCACGCAGCGGATTGGTGTGACTGAAAGCGCGGTGATCCGGCGAGATCACGACTTCAACGTCTTCGAGTTCGGCGTTGGTGATCTTGATCGGTTCGGGGCTGAGCGTGATATAAAAATTGGTGGGCGCACCGCTCTTTTCGGAGCCGTATTTCGGTGCCGATTTCGAGTGCATTTCGAGTACGCCGGCGAGAATGTCGGTCAGCAACTTGCCCGAAGCGATGGTGCCGTAGCCGCCGACCGAGTGAAAACGTACGCGGAAGGCACTGTCTGGCAGCAAGCGGGGGTTATCGCCGGTATCCAACGCCATGAATTCGGTTTCGGGATAGGCGGCTTTTAAGCGTGTTTGCATTTCGGCCACACGCGGCGACGGCGATTTCGAGAAGAACTGCGAACCGAGATAAATCAGCGGCCCACCTTTTCCATTCTGCATGTTCTTGAAGGCCGCGATTAAATGACGCGGTTGCAGGTCGTGACCGCCCAGACCAAAAATCGCGGTGGTCAATTGCGGCATGGTTTTGATCGCCGGAATACCCGTATGGCGCAGTTGATCGGCGTTTTCACGGGCTTTGAACAGCGCTTGCGTGACAAAGGTGGTGAGTGCGGTTTGATCCGAGCGCTCAAGAACTGTGATCGCTTTTTTGCCCTTGAGTGCCGCCACCAGTTCGGCTTCGGGGAAGGGCTGGAGCAGTTTGATAGCCACCAGACCAACCTTCTGACCCTGACTGCGCAAGTAGGTGACCACGGCTTCAACGTCATCGGTGACCGAACCGAGGCCAACCATAACGGTCTCGGCGTCGTCACACATAAAGGTGTGGACGGGTGAATAGTTGCGCCCCGTCAGTTCCGAGTACTCCGCCATCGCTTGACGCACCAGCGCGGGAACCCCACTGACAAAGTGCGTGCGATGATCGGCGGCACCGGCTTGGAAGTCCGGCTGGTTCTGCACCACACCCGTCTGACCGGGATTATTGACGTCAACTTGCGCTGGAACCCGTTGGCGGGTGCCTTTCTCGAAGGCATTGACCCATTGCCGTTTCCACTGGCCGTGCAATTCTTCGGGTAGCCAGCTCAGCGTTTTGGCGATTAACGCACCGTCGTTATCCTTCTCGATTTTGGCCGACTGGGCGTCGATAAATTTTTGCAGCGCGGCGAGATTGCCTTCGGCAAACTCCGTCGCGTGGCGCGACAGGTATTGATTTAACTGGAAGACACGCCCTTTGGAGCCAAATAACATTTCTTGTGCCAGCGTCGGTGCCTTGATCCGTCCGGCGGGATCGCCGAGATAATCGCGTAGCAACTCGGGTTCGGGCATCAGCGCTTCGCTCATCATGTGGCTGGTGGCGAATCCATCCATAGCGTTGGCCACCGGGATCATCGAAAGCGACGAAGTGCGGTAGGCAATTGCCGCCAGATCGGCGGCTTCTTGCGGGTTAGCGCCGAACAGAATGGTGTAACCCGAAGAGAGCAAAGCATAAACATCGTCATGACCGGCCATGACGTTAAGTGAATGCTTAGAAACCACACGGGCGGCGACTTGCAGCACAAACCCACCGAGCTTTTTGCCGACGGTGACGTAATGCGATTCAAGCGCATAAAGAATGCCCTGGCTTGACGAAGCATTGGAAATAAACTGTCCGCCGGTCAGTTGCGCCCCCAGTGCGCCACTCTGTGCCGAATGCTCACCTTCCGGCTCGAAGAAAAACGGGTGTTTCCCCCAGACATTGACGCCCCCTTCAGAGCGGAAGGCTTCGTAAATTTCGGCAATCTCGGTCGACGGCGTGATCGGGTAACCGATAACACCGCCGCAGACATGACTCATCACATGAGCCACCGCGCCATTGCCGTGAATGACGCTAGGAATGCCAGGATATTTTGCTTTCTTAACTTTCATGATGAGATGTCCGAAGAATGAGGGTGGAAAACAGCAAGGATAGAAGCGAACTCACCCGATCTAGCCGGGTGGAAGTAAGTTATCAATAAAAACAGAGGGAACGACGGTAGAAATGCCGCAACGGGAGACGAGGCGGCGAATTAAAATCCGTCGCCACCTCAAGACCATGCCGCCTGCGAATACATCGGGGTTGTAGCGTTCGTAGCGTTGCACAAACATGTTTTCTCCGTTTATGGATTTCGTAAAGTCCGCCTGAACGCCTCAAAAAAATATGTAGAACAACGAGGCAAAATTCCCGCGCCTTCTAAAATCACC
>CAIWVX010000221.1 GCA_903916205.1 uncultured beta proteobacterium | reverse complement strand
TATAGTGCCAGCCGAAGTGGCCGATTCTGAGGCTAAAATCGACCGTGTCGATGAAGCCCAAGTCACCCTTCTGGCCTCGGAAATTGCCCAGACCTTCGAGCAACAACTAGCCAACGAATTGCCCGCGCTACTTGAAGCGGCTTTACTCAACGTTGGCGACAAACTGCGTGACGGCATCCGTTTGTCCCTAGAAACCGCGCTTCAAGAATTCATCGCCCGGCGCAAGTAAAACGTGCGTCAATCTTTTGTAGGCCGAAAAAAGAAAAGGCAGTCAACGATTGACTGCCTTTAAACCATCTAAATGGCCTTAATGCTTAGTCGTTGAAGCGAGATTCCAGCATATCAACGGCGGGTAGGCGTTTGCCCTCGAGGAATTCGAGGAACGCGCCACCGGCTGTCGAAATATAGCCGACCTTGTCTTCAATTTTGAATACGTTAATGGCCGAGACCGTATCGCCGCCACCCGCTAGAGTAAATGCCGAGGAGTTTGCAACAGCAACCGCCAGTGCCTTGGTGCCGTTAGCGAAAGCCTCAATTTCGAAAACACCGACGGGGCCGTTCCAGACGACCGTACCCGCTTGAGCAATGATCTTGGCTAGGGCTTTTGACGATTCAGGGCCGATGTCAAGAATCAAGTCATCATCGGCGACCGCATCAACGCTTTTTACAGTCGCCACAGCGGTTGCCGAAAACTCTTTGGCGCAGACTACGTCAGTCGGTAAAGGCACTTTGACCTTGGCCATGACCGCTTTGGCTTGATCGACAAGATCGCGTTCCGCCAGCGATTTGCCGATATTTTTTCCGGCAGCGAGCAGGAAGGTGTTGGCGATGCCACCACCAACGACCAGTTGGTCAACCTTGGACGAGAGGCTTTCAAGAACGGTCAGTTTGGTCGAAACTTTGGAGCCACCAACAATGGCCACCATTGGTCGCGCCGGATGGGCTAACGCTTTGGTTAAGGCTTCAAGCTCGGAAGCCACGCAAGGCCCGGCGCAGGCTATTTTTGCATACTTGCCCATGCCATAGGTGGTGGCTTCGGCGCGATGTGCCGTGCCAAAAGCGTCCATCACCCAAACATCGCAAAGTGCGGCCATTTTTTTCGAGAGATCGTCGTCACATTTCTTTTCACCCTTGTTGCAACGGGCGTTTTCAAGCATGACCACCTCGCCCGGCTTGAGGTCAAAACCGCCCTCAACCCAGTTCTGTATCAGGCGAACATTTTTTCCAAGCAATTCGGAAAGTCGTTTGGCGATTGGGGCGAGCGTGTCTGCGGGCTTTAATTCGCCTTCAGTGGGGCGGCCAAGGTGGGAAGTGACCATCACTGATGCACCCTTATCCAGCGCATATTTGATGCCGGGCAGCGCTGCGCGGATACGGGTGTCGTCGGTGATGGCGAGAGCGTCGTCCTGCGGGACGTTCAGGTCGGCGCGGATAAAAACACGCAGACCGGAGACATTCAGATCGGTAAGTCGTTTAAAAGACATGGCAATACTCGATTCAAAACGGAGTTTAGAAATACAAAGAGGCACTTCAAGTGCCTCTTTGTCCGGGTATTATTTGGAAATGACGCGCACCATTTCCAGAACTTTGTTGGAATAACCCCATTCGTTGTCATACCAAGCAATGATCTTAACGAAGGTGCTATCCAGGGCGATCCCCGCCTCGGCATCAAAGATTGAGGTCATTGATTCGCCACGGAAATCGGTCGAAACAACCTTGTCTTCGGTGTAACCGAGAACCCCCTTCATGGCTCCTTGGGAGGCCGCTTTCATGGCCGCACAAATTTCGGCGTAGGAAGTTTCCTTGTTGAGTTCAACGGTCAGGTCGACGACCGAGACATCCGACGTCGGCACTCGGAAAGACATCCCGGTGAGCTTCTTGTTCAATTCCGGGATCACCACACCAACCGCCTTGGCTGCGCCGGTGGATGATGGAATGATGTTTTCGAGAATGCCGCGACCACCGCGCCAATCCTTGTTAGAGGGGCCGTCAACGGTTTTCTGAGTGGCGGTGGCGGCATGGACGGTGGTCATCAAACCACGTTTGATACCAAAATTGTCATTTAAAACCTTGGCTATTGGAGCTAGGCAATTAGTGGTGCACGACGCATTGGAGATGATGGTCTGACCGGCGTAAGTTTTGTCGTTAACGCCGAACACGAACATGGGCGTATCGTCCTTTGAAGGCGCGCTCTGAATGAC
>CAIWVX010000220.1 GCA_903916205.1 uncultured beta proteobacterium | reverse complement strand
GGTTCCTATCCCCGTGTATTACGATGCCACTGGGAAGGTGTTACCCACTAATGCGCCCTCACACGCGATTGCCTTCAGTGTTTATGAGATTCGGATTCGTCCCGGCATTCGTTATCAGCCGCATCCGGCCTTTGCGCTTAATGCTGCGGGTCAGGCGCTTTATGCCGAACTCGATCCTTCCCGGCGGCAAGGGCTAAATAGCATTACCGATTTCAAACAGACCGGAACGCGTGAACTGACCGCCGATGACTATATTTACGAGATCAAGCGCTTAGCCCATCCGCATTTGCATTCACCGATTTTCCCGATGATGGCCGAGCGAATTGTTGGCTTGAAGGCGCTCGGTGAAAATTTGCAGAAAGCCGCCAAGTCCTTGCCCGCTAAAGCTTGGCTCGATCTCGATGGTTTTGCGCTGGAAGGCGTTACCCGTGTTGATCGCTATACCTATCGCATCAAACTCAAGGGCAAGTATCCGCAATTTCTCTACTGGCTGGCGATGCCGTTTTTTGCGCCAGTTCCCCGCGAGGCGGATCGTTTTTACAGCCAGCCCGGAATGGCCGAAAAGAATCTGACGCTGGACTGGTATCCGGTCGGCACCGGGCCGTTCATGCTGACCGAAAATAATCCGAACAGCCGCATGGTACTTGAGCGCAATCCGAACTTTCACGGCGAAAGCTACCCGTGCGAAGGTGAGGCCAATGATCAAGCGCTCGGCTTGCTGGCGGACTGTGGCAAGGCTTTGCCCTTGATCGACAAGGCGGTGTTTGCCCGCGAGAAGGAAAGCATCCCCTACTGGAACAAATTTCTGCAAGGGTATTTCGATGCTTCCGGTATTTCGTCCGACAGTTTCGATCAGGCAGTGCGGCTCAATGTCGGTGGCGATGTGCAGCTTTCCGACGAGATGCAAACTAAGGGCATTCGACTGCTGACCAGTGTGCGGGCGTCGACTTTTTATATGGGCTTTAATCTGCTTGATCCGGTGGTTGGCGGCAAGGACGGCGTTGGTGCTGAACGAGCGCGCAAGTTGCGGCAAGCTTTGTCGATTGCCATTGATCAGGAAGAATTTATTTCGATTTTTATGAACGGGCGCGGAGTCGCGGCGATGAGTCCGTTGCCGCCGGGCATCTTCGGTTATCTCGACGGCCAAGCCGGGATGAATCCGCAGGTCTATGACTGGGAAGGCGACCCGCTGGCTGGTCAGGCGCGACGCAAGCCGATTGAGGTCGCGAAAAAACTTCTCGCCGAAGCCGGGTGGTCGAACGGGCGCGATACCCAAACTGGCGAACCGCTGGTGCTCAATCTCGATACCACCAGCGGCGGCATGGGCGACAAATCTCGCTTGGATTGGCTGACCCGTCAGTTCGCAAAACTTGATATTCAACTGGTGGTGCGCTCAACCGACTTCAATCGCTTTCAGGAAAAAATTCGCAAAGGCGCGGTGCAGCTTTATTACCTCGGCTGGAATGCCGACTATCCTGATCCAGAAAATTTCTTCTTTCTGCTGGCGGGCAGTGAAGGCAAAGTCGCTAAAGGCGGCGAGAATGCCTCAAATTATTCCAGCCCGGAGTTCGACCGCCTGTACGCCGAAATGAAAGATATGGAAAACAGCCCTCAGCGGCTAGCCATTATTGGCCGGATGAACCGACTATTGCAGGAGGATGCGCCGTGGATTTTTGGCTTCCATCCCAAAAGCTACACGCTCGGCCATGCCTGGTTATCTAACCGCAAGCCGAATGACGTCGCCAACAACATCCTAAAATACCAGCGTATCGATGTTGCCGGGCGGGCGCAGCAACGCCACCAGTGGAACGCGCCGGTGCTGTGGCCGTTGGCGCTGATGGCTTTGGTGCTGGTTGCGGCGATCCTACCGGCGATCATCAGTTATCGTCGCCGTGAGCGCGGTACGGCAAGGGAATGAATAATATGATTCAAAACCTGTTTCACCACAGAGACACAAAGGCACAGAGGATTCACAGAGAAGAACTTGTTTTTCTCTGTGGGTTTTCTCTGTGTCTTTGTGCCTCTGTGGTTCATGGTTTTGTTCGAGATTAAAGAGAACCCATGCTTGCTTACCTCCTACGCCGACTGCTCTATGCCATTCCGATTTTGATCGGCGTGAATCTCATCACCTTCGCGCTGTTTTTTGTCGTCAACACCCCCGACGACATGGCGCGTATGCAACTGGGCGTAAAGCGGGTGACGCCGCAAGCCATTAACCAGTGGAAAGCCGAGCGCGGCTATGACAAGCCGCTGTTTATCAACGCCGAAGCGCAAGGCTTCAATCAGTTGACCGAGACTATTTTTTTCAGCAAATCGGTGCGTCTGTTTGTCGGTGATTTCGGGCGGGCCGAAGACGGGCGTGACATCGCCAAGGAAATGACTTCTCGCATGGGGCCATCGCTGGCCATTGCCCTGCCAACCTTCGCGCTCGGGCTTTGGGTGACGGTCAGCCTGGCTTTGTTGCTGGCGTTCTTTCGCGCCACGCCGCTCGATTTCTGGGGCGTTGTTTTGTGTGTAGCGATGATGTCGATTTCCGGTCTGTTTTATATCATCGGCGGGCAGTTTTTAATCAGCAAACTCTGGCGGCTCGTCCCCATTTCGGGTTACAGCGGCGGGCTGGACGCTTGGAAATTTCTAATCCTACCGGTCGTCATCGGGATTATTTCTGGCATCGGTTCCTCGGCACGCTGGTATCGCACGATTTTTCTTGAAGAAATCAGCAAGGACTACGTGCGAACCGCACGAGCCAAAGGGCTGTCCGAGGTCACGGTGTTATTCCGCCATGTCTTGCGCAACGCCATGATTCCGATCCTGACCGGCGTGGTCGTCGTCATTCCGCTGTTATTCATGGGCTCGCTACTGAGCGAATCCTTCTTCGGCATTCCGGGGCTGGGCAGCTATACCATTGACGCCATCAACGCACAGGATTTTGCCGTGGTGCGGGCGATGGTTTTCATCGGCTCGGTGCTGTACATCGTCGGCCTGATTTTGACCGATATTTCCTATACCTTCGTTGATCCAAGGATACGTTTTGGGTGATTTGATGAAATTACACACCTACCACAGAGACACCGAGGCGCAGAGGGATCGCAGAGAAAAAAAAAACGAACTTCTCTGCGTTTCCTCTGCGCCTCTGCGCCTCTGTGGTGGATTTTCCGGTTTTTTCTGATGACTTTCCTCCCCGTCCTGCTCTGGTCTGACGTGTTGATCTGGCTGCTGGTGCTGGCGACGCTGGTGCTTGGTGCGTTGTCCTCGCGCAATCCGTTGTTGTGTGCGGCTTGGCGGCGGGTCGGGCGTAACCGACCGGGGATGGCGGCGGCCACGGTGTTGCTGGCTTTTGTGTTGATCGGTCTGCTTGATTCACTGCATTACCGTCCGCGTCTTGAAAACAAAGAGGCGAATCAGCCGGTGGTGTACACCATCGAAGTGCTGTCCGCGCTGGATGCGTTGGCTTCTCCGTTGCGTTTGCGTAACGAAAAAACCTATTCCGAACCCTTGGCAATCCGCGCCTATGCCAAGGAGTCGATTGAAGTGCGCGAAGCCGATGGCCGCCTCCGGGTGACGCGTGATTTTCCGCGTTTAAAATTTGGCGGCGCGTGGCTTGGTCAGGATGAAGCGCCGCGTCAAAGCCAGATCATAAAACGTGTACTGGTCGCTGAGGCCAGCGCGGCCTTGATCTTCATCATCCTTGCTCTGGGATGCACCTATCTATTGGCTCGCAGCCAAACGATCTCGATGATCAAAGCTTGGCGGGGGCTGTGGCGCGGTGAGTCAGAATTCGCTTGGAACGCCGTCTTGCTGACCTTGGCTAGCCTGTTGTTGACCGTGTTGCCGTTGCTGGCGCTGTGCGTCGATTTCCACGTTTTCGGTACTGACAAAGTCGGCCAGGATGTGTTTTACCAAATCCTGAAAAGCGTGCGCACGGCACTGGTCATCGGGCTGGTGACAACGCTGGTAACCTTGCCGCTGGCTATCCTGCTGGGCCTCCTCGCGGGCTACTTCCGAGGTTGGGTGGATGATCTCATTCAATACCTCTACACCACGCTAAGTTCGATTCCCGGCGTACTGTTAATCGCGGCGGCGGTGCTGATGATGCAGGTGATTATCGACACCCATCCACAATGGTTTGCCACCGCCGCCGAACGTGCTGATCTGCGTTTGTTGGCGCTGTGCTTCATTCTCGGCATGACCAGTTGGACGGGCCTGTGCCGCCTGTTGCGCGGCGAAACCTTGAAGCTCCGCGAACTGGAATATATTCAGGCGGCGCAAGCCTTTGGGGTGGCCGACCTGCGCATCATCCTGCGCCACATTCTGCCCAATCTGATGCACATCGTGATCATCGCCTTAGTCATGGATTTTTCCAGTCTGGTACTGGCCGAAGCCGTGTTGTCCTACGTCGGTATCGGCGTCGATCCAAGCATGATCAGCTTCGGCACCATGATCAACAGCGCCCGCATGGAGCTGGCGCGTGAGCCAATGGTCTGGTGGTCACTGGTCACGGCCTTCGTCTTCATGTTCACACTGGTGCTGGCCGCCAACCTGCTAGCTGACGCCGTGCGCGATGCCTTCGATCCGAGAATGGGGACGTAAATAGAATGGCAAACATTTCAAATCTCACCACAGAGACACCGAGGCGCAGAGGGATCTCAGAGAAATTCCTGATGGTATTCTCTGCGAAAACTCTGTGTCTCTGTGTCTTTGTGGTGGATTCGTTCTTTTTATTACCACCCGTATATGTTTAAGCCATTACTTTCCGTCCAAGATTTAAGCGTCGGTTTTGCTTCGGGGCGAACTCTGCTGACCGCCGTTTCAGACGTCTCTTTCGATCTTACCGCTGGTGAAACGCTAGCTTTACTCGGCGAATCAGGCTGTGGGAAATCGGTAACGGCCTTGTCCTTATTGCGTCTACTGCCTGCCGCCGGGCGAATTCTTGGCGGAGAGGTTCGTTTCGCAGGAAACGATTTACTGCAATTGCCGGAAGTCGATATGCGCGCCGTACGTGGCGGCGGCATGGCAATGATCTTTCAGGAACCAGCCACCAGTCTTAATCCGGTGATGACCGTCGGGCGGCAGATCGAAGAAGTGCTCGAACGCCATTTGGCGCTGAGCGGCGAGGCCGCACGCCAAAGAGCGTTGGAATTATTAAATGCAGTTGGTATGGCTGATGCGGCACGGCGGCTGAACGACTATCCGTTTCAACTGTCCGGCGGCATGAAGCAGCGGGTGATGATCGCCGTGGCCCTAGCGGGCAACCCGCGCCTGTTGGTGGCGGATGAACCAACCACTGCGCTTGATGTGACCATTCAGGCGCAGATTCTCGACCTCCTGCGCCGTTTGCAAGCCGAGCATGGCATGGGGATGTTGCTGATTACTCACGATCTTGGCGTAGTCGCGCAGATGGCGCATCGCGTTGGCGTCATGTATGCCGGAGAAATTATCGAAGAAGCCCCGCGCGAAGCCTTCTTTAGCTCGCCGCGCCACCCGTATACGCAAAAATTGTTTGCCGCGCTACCCGACATCACCCGTCGCGGTGGCCGTCTGGAAACCATCGACGGGCAGGTGCCCGCACTCACCGCCATGCCCTCCGGTTGTCGTTTTGCCGAACGCTGTCCGCACGCTTGGGAACGCTGCCGTGCTGAAGCGCCAAAGTGGCATCAAGTCGGTGAGCAACATCGTGTTCGCTGTCATCTCTTGGCCGAGCCGGAACGGCTGGTAGCCAGCGCTCCGCAGGCTCTGAGAGAAACGAACTCGCTTGCAACACCCGACAGCGCATTGCTGACGGTAGACCATCTTCGCGTCCATTTCCCCATCCGGCGCGGCGTGTTTCAACGAACGGTCGGACACGTCAAAGCGGTCGATGACGTTTCGTTTGAATTGGCGCGTGGCCGTACCCTGGCGCTGGTCGGCGAGTCCGGTTGCGGCAAGACGACGGCAGGCAAGGCCATTCTGCAACTGATCAAGCCCAGTGCCGGTAGCGTGCAACTGGCAGGGCGCGAACTGACCGTTCTCTCTCGGCATGAATTACGCCCCTTGCGACGGCGTATGCAGATGATTTTTCAGGATCCCTTTGCCTCACTCAACCCGCGCCTTTCGGTCGGTGAAATCATCGGCGAAGGCATGAGCGCCCTCGGCGTTGAACAGCCCAATGCCGGGCGAGAGGCGGCTATTGCCCGCTTGCTGCAGCAGGTCGGGCTGGATCCAGCGGCCGCGCAACGCTATCCGCACGAATTTTCCGGTGGTCAACGGCAACGCATTGCCATTGCCCGAGCATTGGCCGTACAACCCGAATTGATCATCTGCGACGAACCCACTTCAGCGCTTGACGTATCGGTACAAGCGCAGATTCTCAATCTGCTCAAATCCCTGCAAGATGATCTGGGGCTGGCCTACCTGTTCATTACCCACAATTTTGCCGTCGTCGAATATCTGGCGCATGAGGTGGCGGTCATGTATCTGGGCCGCATTGTCGAACGGGGGCGGGTTGACGAAGTGATGAATTCTCCACGCCACCTTTACACTCAGGCGCTACTTTCGGCGGTCCCCAGTCCATCGCTGACGGGAGCACAGAAAATCATTCGCTTGACAGGCGAAACGCCCTCACCCGCGAATCCCCCCAATAAATGAAAGAGACTTCCCCGTCCCGAGGGAGTAGAGCTCAGTGTTCTCACACGGCGCTTGGACACCGGCTCAGCGGCCCATTGCCACCGAGGGAACCGGCTGATCATGTAAGCGAACCACCCTTGGCAAATGCGTAAAAATCAGTTTCCGCAAGCTGAGGGTGTGGTGTGCTCTGAATTCGGAAGCGCCGAGTCAATTACCGCCCGAATCGAGCATCGGCGGCTGTAATGGTGCGCTTGAAGGGGTAATCAACCTGTCGCCCTACCGGTAAAACATCACACCGAGGGGCTTTCAAAAATACCTATTTGCTAAGGGGCCAAATGGCGCTCCGAGTCCGGGCTCGTCCAACAAACGGTTCAGATCGTGGCTTCGCACGATCTAACCTTAATTCGTTAGGGATTGTCAGCGCTAAATCTCAATATACGTAAAGCTGTTTAGCATACTTTGCGCAATCGCTTCTGGAGCAGACCATAATTCAGAAACGACCCCGTGCAACTCTCCGCTTTTTTCAAATGCAGGCTTAACTCCGACCTTTAACATACTGAGCAGTCGCTCACCGTCAATTAGGTCAATATAGTAGCCACGATCTTGGTCGTAATTATGCGCAGTAATTCTTGCCCCACGAGTAAATTTATGTGTAGTTACGAATACCCCTCTTGTAACGCCTTCATAAAGCAGTGCGCCTGCAAAAGACCGTATTAGTTCGGCACCCACAGACCCTTTGTACCTTTTTACCTGTATTGCGGCACGAGTACTATCGTTCTTCTGTACAACAAAAAGATCGATACCATTGTCACCTGAGCGGGATGTTTCTTCTACCATGTATCCCGCATCGCGGAAGATCGAAGCCACGATTGCTTCAACCTTAAATGGGTCTATTACATACCTAGCTTCATAGTGTGCAGCCAAATATCTTTTAAGTTCAATCATCGGTTGCTCAGCAACTGACGTATCGAAAGACACCAATTCACCCCGCGCTTGACCAGCAAAATAGAACTCGGTTTCATTGTCCGATTCATAATGAATCTTTAAGCATGGTATAGTCCACCAGCCACATACTTGACATATATAAAGCATTGAGGACACATGCTCAATATCAAAACTATTTACCTGATAACGTGTTACCTTTGTATCAATCAGCTCGCATTTCGACGCACAGTAAGGGCAAAATTCTGGCATTAAAAATAGTTGAGGATTATTCTTCATGAAGGCTGTGCCAGACCTAGACCTAGCATATTGAAATATATATGTTAATTCAGATAAAAGCCTCTCGCTGGCACGGAGATCTAAGAGTTCATGAAATGAAGCTACGCTATGTGTCCACATACATTTTCACTGGAGTCGATGTGTGGATAAAGAGATTCTTTGCCTACGTCCGAATTCAGGGGCGCGACGCGGCTTTATC
>CAIWVX010000219.1 GCA_903916205.1 uncultured beta proteobacterium | reverse complement strand
GGCTTTGGTAGTGAAAAAAGGTGTAAATATCTTATCCAGTATTTGTTGAGGGATGCCCGGCCCCGTATCGGAAATTCCAACCCGAATCCATACTCCGTCACCCCGGTTGACCCGGTCGGTCCGGATGGAGAGCGTACCACCTTCGGGCATCGCCTGGACGGCATTGAGTGTAAGGTTCAGAAAAACCTGATGAATCTGCTTGGGATCAACATAAACCAGCGGGAGACCTTCCTGAAGCTCCAGTTTCTTTTCTATATTTTTCCCCCCTCGATGCTGGGCCGCAAACCAGAGGGTCTTCCGTAAAATATCGTTTACGTTAGCATAGGTCGGCTCCGGTGGAGCAGGTTTACCGAAGAACAGCAAGTCGTTCACTGTCTTGTCAAGACGCTTGATCTGCTCCAGGACCTCATTGACAATTTCCTTGCGGGGATCAGTCGCTTCAAAATCCTCGTTGATGATGGTAATGGCTGCGGCAATGCCGGTCAGCGGGTTCTTGATTTCGTGGGCAAGCCCCGCGGCCATCTCCCCCATTGAGGCAAGTCGATCGGCCCGCTCCATCTGGCCGAAATGGATCTGCTCCAGTTCTTTCTTGGCACGGTCCAACTTCTCCACCATGGAATCAAAGTTGACGATCAGTAACCCCACCTCGTCCATTCTTCTGGCTTGCATCCGTACCGACAGATCCCCCCGCTCAACCCGTGCCATATTGTCCGCCAGAGCTTTGAGTGGTCTGCGCACCAGCCTGATCATCAACAACGAAATAGTCACCGAAAGGAAGAGAATGATGATGATTGTCGATACGACGAAAATTTGGGTAGTTTTGAGAATCTTCTTCTTGGTCTCGACCAAAGAATAATTGATATCAAGGACCCCGAGGATGTGGGGCTGGTGACCGTGGCAGATGTGGCACTGTTCCTGGTTGTAGATGGGCCGGATCAGGCCGAGCACCTGACCGATTCCCGGCACATCATAGACCCCTTCCTGTTTGTTGTTGATGAAGAGGTTGTAGTCGCCGGCGTTGACCGGTTTCCCTATTTCATTAGGGTTGGCCGATTTCAGCACGATTCCTTGAGGATGAAAGATCCGGGCTGCCGCAAGTTTGTGCGTCCGCCCCACCATCTGGAGAATAACAGAGACATCCTCGGTATTGCCGACCCGCATGGAGTTGAAGATACTCCGCTCGATGGTGTTGAGGAGCAGTTGGGAGCTCTCCCGCGCGGCATTGATGAGATGTGAATGTTCCCACCGGAGACTGAGAAAGGTGAACGAGCCGATGCCGAAGATCAGCAGGCTGATGAAGATGACGATGACCCGGGTCGTCAGGCTGTTGAACGGCGCCCATCCCGCGGTGGGGAGCGGATCACGCTTTTGCTGTTCGTTACTCTCTTCGCTCACGGTGTCCTTCAGGGTCGACTCTAATGGGTTGACGCCGGCAGACCCGAAACTGTCGTTCTGACGGGTTGACCACCCGGTTGGAGCGGTTTATCAACGAACTGCCACTCATTATATTTTTTCTTTCCCTCAAATAGCTTGAACTCTTCGGAGAAATTAGCCTGCTTGAGCGGTTCTTGCTCGCTGGTGCTCATCACCCCGGTGACACCCTTGGCCGGATCACGCACGACCTGCCAATCCTTGCCGGTTATCGGATCCTTCCAGTCTTTCCGGAGGTAACGGATCCTTCCGGCGAAACGATCATCACCTTCGTAAAGAATATTCAACCCCTTAAGGCCGCCGATCTGACGTTGTGGAAGAATTTTGTTGACGTACTTGAACATCCAACACATAAAATTAATATTGCGTTTGTCGGGAAATATGTTGACCTCACCGAATCCTATAAATCACTGACTGAGGCGCTGGTTCACGCCGGAGTTTACACACACAGCAAGGTCAAGATTCACTACATTGATTCTGAAGAGATCGAGAACAAGGGCTGTGCTTCGCTCAAAGGAATGAATGCCATTTTGGTTCCCGGCGGGTTCGGGCGTCGGGGGACTGAAGGCAAAATTGCAGCGATACGTTTTGCCCGTGAAAATAAAGTACCGTATCTCGGAATCTGTCTTGGTATGCAGCTGGCTGTGATTGAATTCGCCCGTAACGTGGTTGGGATGGTTGACGCGCATAGCACCGAATTTGAAAAGGACTCGCCTTTCCCGGTCATTGGACTGATTACCGAGTGGCAGGATGCTTCCGGTAAAGTCGAGAAACGCGATGAAAACTCCGACATTGGCGGTTCCATGCGCCTAGGGGGGCAGTTGTGCAAACTGAATGAGGCAAGCTTGGCCCGTGAGATTTACGGAAAAGCTGAAATTACTGAACGGCACCGCCATCGTTTTGAAGTTAATAACACGCTGCTTGGCGAGTTGGAGTCCAAGGGCTTGGTAGTTTCAGGGCGCGCTCCCGGCACCGACTTGTGTGAGATGGTCGAATTACCGAAGGCGATCCATCCTTGGTTTATTGGTTGTCAGTTCCATCCTGAATTCACTTCATCGCCGCGTAATGGTCACCCGCTGTTTTCCGCGTTTGTCCGTGCCGCCATCGAAACCAAGGCGGGTGAATGAAACTGTGCAATTTTGACGTTGGGCTGGATAAGCCACTTTTTCTGATCGCCGGTCCGTGCACTGCCGAGTCTTTAGAACTCTGCATTGACGTGGCCGGTCAGTTGAAAGAAATTTGCGACCGTCTCGGTATGCCGTATATTTTCAAAGCGTCTTACGACAAAGCCAATCGTAGTTCCGGTCTTTCCTCTCGCGGGCCGGGGTTGAAGGAGGGTTTACACATACTCTCCGAAGTGCGTCGTCAGATTGGCGTACCGGTTTTGACGGATGTGCATTCAGTGGACGCTATCGCGACGGTTGCGGCGGTTGTTGATGTGCTGCAAACCCCGGCGTTTCTTTGTCGCCAGACCGATTTTATTCACGCGGTGGCGACTTGCGGCAAGCCGGTTAACATCAAAAAAGGCCAGTTTCTGGCCCCCGGCGACATGAAAAATGTGGTGGACAAAGCCAAAGCGGCGAATGGGGGGGCAGATCGCATCATGGTTTGTGAGCGCGGGGCTTCCTTTGGGTACAACAATCTGGTTTCAGATATGCGTTCGTTGTCCATCATGCGCGAAACGGCTTGCCCGATCGTCTTTGATGCCACCCATTCCGTTCAGTTGCCCGGTGGTCAGGGAACCGTTTCTGGTGGGCAGCGTGAGTTTGTTCCGGTGTTGGCGCGTGCCGCCGTCGCGGTGGGCATTGCTGGATTGTTCATGGAAACACACCCCTATCCAGAAAAAGCACTGTCCGACGGCCCCAATAGTTGGCCATTGAAGCGCATGGATAGTCTGCTAACTAAGCTGGTGGCTATTGACCGGTTGGTCAAAGCGACCGGGTTTGAAGAATTACAATAATCTGGCGCATTGGCCTGTTTGAGCTTTCAGCACGTATTTTTGAGAAAAAGGAAAAAACATGAGTTCAGTCGTTGATGTTGTTGCCCGTGAAATACTCGATTCCCGTGGAAATCCAACGGTGGAGTGCGATGTGTTGCTCGAATCCGGTGTTATGGGGCGTGCGGCGGTGCCTTCAGGCGCTTCCACCGGTTCGCGAGAGGCCATTGAGTTGCGTGACGGCGATCTCACTCGCTATCTCGGCAAAGGCGTTATGCAAGCCGTTGAAAACGTGAATACCGAGATTGCAGAAGCGATCATTGGTCTGGATGCGCAGGAACAAGCCTTCATCGACCAGACACTGATCCAGCTTGACGGTACCGAAAATAAGTCGCGTCTGGGTGCCAATGCCATGCTGGCGGTGTCGATGGCTGTAGCCAAAGCGGCTGCCGAAGAGTCCGGTCTGCCGCTGTATCGTTATTTTGGCGGCTCTGGGCTGATGCAGATGCCAGTGCCGATGATGAATATCATCAATGGCGGCCAGCACGCTAACAATAGCCTCGATTTCCAAGAGTTTATGATTCTCCCGGTGAGCCAGGACTCCTTTCGTGAGGCACTGCGTTGCGGCGCTGAGGTTTTTCATGCCCTCAAGAAATTGCTCGATAAAAAAGGCTTTTCAACGGCGGTGGGTGATGAAGGTGGTTTTGCTCCAAATCTGGGCAGCCATGCCGAAGGATTGCAACTGGTTGTTCAAGCGATTGAGGCGGCGGGTTATATCCCCGGGGAGGACGTGTTGATCGCTCTGGATTGTGCCGCGTCCGAATTTTATAAAGACGGCAAGTATCATTTGGCAGGCGAAGGCTTGCAATTGACTTCGGCACAACTGGTCGATTATTTGGCTAACTTGGCCGACTCGTTCCCGATTATCTCCATTGAAGATGGCATGGCAGAAGGCGATTGGGAGGGCTGGAAATTATTGACGGATCGTCTGGGCAAAAAAGTCCAGATTGTTGGTGATGACATTTTCGTAACCAATACGAAAATTTTCAAAGAGGGGATTAAGCAGGGTATCGCTAATTCAATTCTGATCAAAATTAACCAGATCGGAACCTTGTCCGAGACTTTTTCGGCCATCGAAATGGCTAAGCGCGCTGGGTATACCGCCGTTATTTCGCATCGTTCAGGCGAGACCGAAGACAGTACCATCGCCGATATTGCCGTGGGCATGAACGCCTTACAGATTAAAACCGGCTCGTTATCCCGCTCAGATCGTATTGCCAAGTACAACCAGCTCTTGCGCATTGAAGAAGATCTCGGCGATACGGCAAGTTATCCTGGTCGTGAAGCGTTTTACAACCTTCGATGAAGATGATGGAGATAGGCGCAGGCGCGACGGTCAAAACCCATAATTGGGTTTTGATCTTCGCTCCTAGATTCTGACGCCTTACTGAATCAATGCGTTGGCTCTCCGCACTTCTTGTAGCCTTGCTTGTTCTCTTGCAGTATCCGCTTTGGCTTGGCAAAGGGGGTTGGTTGAGGGTTTGGGATGTTGACCGCCAGTTGCAGTTGCAAAAAGAGAGCAACAAAAAACTAGAAGTGCGTAATGCCGGCTTGGACGCGGAAGTGCGCGACCTTAAACAAGGCTATGACGCCATTGAAGAGCGTGCGCGCTTTGAGCTGGGAATGATTCGCCAAGATGAAGTTTTCGTTCAAATTCCTGAAAAGCCATACGAGGAGCCCACTGCAAAAGTCTTAAAGCGATAATCCGCTGAGTGATCATCATGGCAATTACTCAGATTGTTGCAGAGGCCGTAAATAACGCCACGATGCGGTTGGGTGCCAACGTGGATTTTTTCTGGTCATACGCCGGAAGCTTGGTTAGAATCCGCCTGACCTTGTCGAAAATGTGTTGATGAGGCGGTTTTTTAGGAGGCAGAATGCTGAAAGCTGGTCAAGCCGCCCCTCTGTTTGTTCTCCCTGATGCAGACATGGAAGCCGTTGACATCAAACGCTTTCGCGGTACGCACAATATCATTCTATTTTTTTATCCTAGAGACGACACACCGGGTTGTACGCTAGAAGCCACTGATTTTTCTGATCACGAAGACGAGTTTTTGCATCTCGATTGTATTGTTATGGGCATCAGCCGCGACGATTGTCTGAGCCATGCCGACTTTCGTGATAAGCATGGAATCGCTATTCGTCTTCTTTCGGATGCTGATGGTGCGACTTGTAAACAATACGGTGTCTGGCAGGCGAAAGAGGTCGGTGGTGTCAAAAAGTATGGCATCGTGCGTTCGACTTTCGTCATTAATAAACAAGGTGTGCTCCAACTTGCGCAGTATGGAGTTAACGCCAAAGGCCATGCGCTTGATGTCTTGCGTGTGGTTAAGGAACTCAATTCATGAACATGCACGTTGAAAAAAATACCGTTGTTACCCTTGACTACAATGTCACAGACCCCGACGGCGAACTCGTTGACGCCGGTCAAGAGCCGTTGGTTTATTTACACGGGGGGTACGATGATATTTTCCCGATGATTGAAGAAGCCGTTCACGGGAAGAAAATTGGCGAGTCGGTTGTCGTCAAAATGCAGCCAGACGATGCTTTCGGTGAGTACGATGCCGAGCTGGTTCAAGTAGAGTCACGCAAGGGCTTCCCCAAAGAACTTGAAGTAGGCATGCAGTTTGAAGGCGTGCCGGATAGCGGTGACGATGATGATATTTTGATTTATCGCGTTACCGAAATTGCCGATGATAAAGTGGTTCTGGATGGCAACCATCCGCTCTCTGGCATGGCGCTGGTCTTCACCTGTACGGTAACTGCGGTGCGTCCGGCCAGTGCCGAAGAAATCGCGCACGGTCATATGCACGACGATGATTGTGATCACGACGACTAAAGCACGTGTAGAAAACAAAAGTCCGTAACCGCTTAGTATCCACCCTCGCTATTTCCGCGTAAGCGCGAATGACGAGGTTATTGATACTATCTTCCGCAAAAGCCTCCGGCAACGCCAATTATCCACCTAAATCATTCTGTTTTCCGTCTCCATAAGTCACCTCAAAAAGATATAAAACAAAATAAATCAATTACCTGTTAACAACTGCCGTTTGCAACTAAACGACTATTGCATCTTAGTCGCTTAGGTTAGTTCAGTACTTCCTCGATAGGCTAAGCGAGCAGTTGAAGGCAAGAAGGATTTAAATTTCAAACTCAGGAGATGTGCATGAAAAACAATTTGTTTTGTTCTGTTTGCAACAAAGCGAGTTCTTTACTAGATGTTGTCGATTTTAGTAAATCATGTCATTGGAATGATGCGCAGTTTATCGAGCTTTCGGGAATCCCAATTTACTATGCTCGGTGCGATAGTTGTGGTTTCTGTTTTACTCCGGAAATTGCAAATTGGTCGTTAGAAGAATTTGAGGAAAAGATATACAACAATGAATACGTATCCGTTGACCCTGATTACATCGAATCTAGACCTAGAGCAAATGCTAAAAACTTAACTGCGATGTTTGGTGATAGGTCTCGCTCCATTAAACACCTTGACTATGGTGGTGGGAACGGACTTCT
>CAIWVX010000218.1 GCA_903916205.1 uncultured beta proteobacterium | reverse complement strand
GCATCAATTTCTCGAAAATCATGCTGGAGGAATCGGGTAACTGAGGTTTTTAGGATCAATGAGTAACAATAGATTGTGCAGAACTGCTCTCGGTTGATGCCCCCACAGCCGGGGAAGCCTCTACATCCGGCAAGGCTTGCGGCTGACGCTCAAGGGCCAGTTCAAGAACTTTATCAATCCACCTTACTGGGATAATTTCCAGTTTATTTTTGATGTTGTCAGAAATTTCGGCAAGATCCCTGACATTTTCTTCAGGAATCAGGACTCGGCTGAGACCACCACGCACTGCGGCCAGAAGTTTTTCCTTCAAGCCGCCAATTGGCAGCACCTCTCCACGTAAAGTAATTTCGCCGGTCATAGCTACGTCGCAACGTACGGGAATCCCGGTCAATACCGAAACGAGTGCGGTGCATAAACCAATACCTGCAGAGGGGCCATCTTTTGGAATCGCGCCCTCGGGTAAGTGGATGTGAATATCACTCTTTTGATAGAAATCTTCTTCAATACCGAGCGAACGCGCACGCTTCCGAACCACTGATAAAGCCGCTTGAATCGACTCTTGCATGACTTCACCGAGCTTACCGGTGGTAATCGTTTTGCCCTTGCCTGGTAGCACCACGGATTCGATAGTCAACAATTCACCACCGACCTCCGTCCACGCCAGACCGGTCACTTGACCAATTTGATTTTCACGTTCAGCCATGCCAAAGTTATAGCGGCGCACACCGAGGAACTTGTCGAGATTACGTGCTGTGACGGCAATGCGTTGCTGACTTTTTTTGAGCAGCAGCGTCTTGACTACCTTGCGACAAATTTTGGAAATATCGCGTTCAAGCGCACGCACACCGGCTTCTCGAGTGTAGTAGCGAACGATGTCACGTAATGCGCTTTCGGCTACCGTCAATTCGGTCTTCTTCAGACCATTGTTTTTCATCTGTTTGGGCAGTAGATAGCGATGGGCGATATTCACTTTTTCGTCTTCGGTGTAGCCAGAAAGGCGAATAACTTCCATCCGATCAAGCAACGCTGGCGGAATATTCATGGTATTAGCGGTCGCCACGAACATCACTTCAGAGAGGTCGTATTCGACTTCAACGTAGTGATCAACGAAGGTCGAATTCTGTTCCGGGTCGAGTACCTCAAGCAGCGCCGAACTGGGGTCGCCACGAAAATCCTGGCCCATTTTATCTACTTCATCGAGCAGGAAGAGCGGGTTCTTGACCCCGACTTTGGCCATGTTCTGCAAAATTTTGCCCGGCATCGAGCCGATATAGGTGCGACGGTGACCGCGAATTTCGGCTTCGTCACGCACGCCGCCAAGACTCATGCGCACAAACTTGCGCCCTGTCGCCGTAGCGATGGATTGACCCAATGAGGTTTTTCCGACGCCAGGAGGCCCAACTAGACAGAGAATCGGTGCCTTAAGTTTATCGACACGTTGTTGCACAGCAAGATATTCAATGATGCGCTCTTTGACTTTTTCCAAGCCCCAATGATCCTTGTCGAGAACCTTGCCGGCATCGGCCAGATCCTTGCTGATGCGAGTTTTTTTGCGCCACGGGAGATTGATCAGTGTCTCGATGAAATTGCGTACAACAGAAGCCTCCGCTGACATCGGTGACATCAGTTTGAGTTTTTTGAGTTCAGCCTGAACTTTGGACAGGCCTTCCTTGCTCATGCCGGCGGCTTTGGCCTTTTTCTCAAGTTCCTCGAAATCAGCGCCATCTTCGCCCTCGCCAAGTTCTTTCTGAATCGCTTTGACTTGCTCGTTGAGGTAATACTCGCGCTGGCTCTTTTCCATCTGACGCTTGACGCGACCACGAATACGCTTTTCGACCTGCAGGATGTCAATTTCGGTTTCAAGTTGCGAGAGCAGGCGTTCGATACGCGGACGAATCTCGAAAACTTCGAGTACTTCTTGCTTTTGCTCCAGTTTGAGCGGTAAGTGTGCGGCAATGGTATCGGCCAGACGACCCGCTTCTTCAATGCTGGCGATCGAAGTCAGGATTTCCGGTGGGATTTTTTTATTGAGTTTGACGTACTGATCGAATTGGGCAATCACTGCGCGGCGCAAAGCTTCAACCTCGTGATCAATGCCATCTTCAACGACGACCGGCCTCACTAGGGCAACAAACATTTCTTCCTGCGATTCAATCGAATTGACGTAAGCTCGCTGAGTTCCCTCGACCAGTACTTTTACGGTTCCATCCGGTAGCTTAAGCATTTGCAAAATATTGGCTACGCAGCCGATTTTGTATAAATCTTCGGCCTCGGGCTCGTCCTTAACGGCCGATTTTTGCGCCACAAGCATGATGCCTTTGCCCGATTCCATCGCCAATTCAAGCGCCTTGATCGATTTTTGGCGACCAACAAAGAGCGGAATAACCATATGTGGAAAAACTACGACATCACGTAGCGGAAGCAGTGGCAAGGTGATGGGCTGGGCGGAAAGAAGATTCATTGACATCGATTTGGCTCTATAGATAAGCGGATTGTGCCCAAATGGGGACATGGCACCGTATTTCAATCCACCCCTAAGTAGGGGAGAACTCTGTTGGGCTTAGTTTGCGCCGGAAACTTTGGGTTGATCAGCGTAGATCAGGATCGGCTTGCTATCACTGACAATCATGTTCTCATCAATAACGACCTTTGAGACATCTTCCATTCCCGGAAGTTCGTACATGGTATCGAGCAATACCGACTCCAGAATCGAACGCAAGCCTCGTGCCCCGGTCTTGCGGTCTAGGGCACGTTTGGCAATCGCCGTCATTGCCGCCGGGCGAATTTCGAGCTCGACATTTTCCATCGCAAACAGCTTTTGATATTGTTTGACCAGCGCGTTTTTAGGCTCGGTCAAAATTTGTATCAGGGCTTCGGACGAAAGCTCTTCAAGCGTGGCGAGCACCGGCAAACGACCAATCAACTCCGGGATCAGGCCGAACTTAATCAGATCTTCCGGTTCGACCGAACGCAAAATTTCGCTTATGGCTTTCTTGTCATCCTTGCTCTTGACCTCGGCACCAAAACCCATGCCGCCACGTTCGGAGCGATTACGAATAACTTTTTCTAGCCCGTCAAACGCTCCACCGCAAATAAACAAAATGTTGGTGGTATCGACCTGGACAAAATCCTGATTCGGATGCTTGCGTCCACCTTGTGGAGGAACCGAGGCAACAGTCCCTTCAATGAGCTTGAGCAACGCTTGTTGGACGCCTTCACCCGAGACATCACGGGTAATCGAGGGATTGTCCGATTTGCGCGAAATCTTGTCTATTTCGTCAATGTAAACAATACCTTTTTGCGCTTTTTCAGCATCGTAATCACATTTTTGCAACAGCTTCTGGATGATGTTTTCAACATCCTCGCCGACGTAGCCCGCTTCCGTCAGAGTGGTTGCATCCGCCATGACAAAAGGCACATTCAGCGTGCGTGCTAGCGTTTGTGCTAACAGCGTCTTGCCCGAACCCGTGGGCCCAATCAGCAGAATATTGCTCTTAGCCAACTCAATGTCGTCATCCGCCTTACCGTGATTGCGCAAACGCTTGTAATGGTTATAAACAGCAACGGCCAATATCCGTTTGGCGACTTCCTGCCCAATCACATACTGATCGAGTAGCGCAGAAATTTCTTTGGGTGTTGGAAGGTCGCTTTTGGGTATTTTCTCGTCCCGGTCAGCCGAAATTTCGTCGCGAACGATGTCGTTGCAGAGATCAATACACTCGTCGCAAATGAATACAGAAGGGCCGGCGATGAGTTTTTTTACCTCATGCTGACTCTTGCCGCAAAACGAACAATAGAGCATTTTTTCACTGCCACTTTTC
>CAIWVX010000217.1 GCA_903916205.1 uncultured beta proteobacterium | reverse complement strand
ATATTCATCAGGACAAGATTGAATATTCTCTGAAAGAGGATATTCCGCTTTAAAAGCTATCTTCAGGGGACATCATGCAAGTCAAAGAAGTAATCCAGCTCAAGGAATCGGCACTCTACTCGGCACATCCCAGTACGCTGCTTTCCGAAGCCGTTATCATGATGGCGAATAACGATATTGGTGCCGTGGTGGTCATGCAATCGAGCAAGTTGGTGGGGATGCTGACGTTTCGCGAAGTGCTGAAGGTGCTTGCACAACGTCAAGTTGAACGCCGTGTCGGCTCGACACCGCCGATTGCGGATATTCTGGTTGGCGAAGTGATGCATACCAACCCGCCCACCACCGACCCTTCGATGGATCTGGATGAGTTACGTAGTCTGATGGTCAACACCCATACGCGCTACGTGCCGGTGATGGAGGGTGACACCCTAATTTGTGTCATTTCATTTCACGATGTGGCCAAAGCCGTGCTTGAAGAACGCAGCTTCGAGAATAAATTGCTCAAAGCCTATATAAAAAATTGGCCTACAGAGGCCGAATAATACGCGTTAATAGAGCCGGAAATGCACGACTGGTCGAGCCCGCTGATCCGTTTTTTCTCTCGGCAAGCGTCTGCAAAAACTTGATTTATCGCGGGTATCGATCCTAACCCCCTTTTTTTAATATGGCCGCCATGCTCGACGAACGCTCCAGAACCTTATTAAAAACGCTGATCGAACGCTATATTTCGGACGGTCAGCCGGTGGGTTCGCGGGCGCTCTCAAAATTTTCTGGGCTTGATCTTTCTGCCGCTACCGTACGCAACGTCATGGCCGATCTGGAGGAGATGGGGTTTATTGCCAGTCCGCACACCTCGGCTGGGCGCATACCGACCCCGCGTGGCTACCGTTTTTTTGTCGATAGTCTGCTCACCATGCAACCGCTGGCGTCGGACAAAATTCACGTCATTGAAGATCACCTGCATCCTTCGCAACCGCAGCAACTGATCTCCAGCGCGTCCAATCTGGTTTCGCAACTCACCCATTTTGCGGGCATTGTTCTTACGCCACGCCGCAAAACCCCAAAAATCCGGCAGATCGAATTTGTGAGCTTGTCGGATAAGCGCATCCTATTGATTCTCGTCACCACCAACGGCGATGTCCAAAACCGTATTTTATTTACCGAACGCCCTTATTCGCCGTCGGAACTCGTCGTCGCCACCAACTACCTCAACCAATATTTTACCGGCCACGATATCGAGCATATCCGCAATCAAGTTAAGGAAGATTTGCTCAAGCTGCGCGGCGACCTTCAACAATTGATGGCGGCGGCACTGGCCGCCGGTGACGAAGCCATGAACCAGACAGATGAGCGTTACATCATCTCGGGCGAACGCAACCTGCTTGAGGTTGAAGAACTATCGTCCAACATGAAACGCCTGCGTGAACTGTTTGATCTCTTTGAACAACGGACAGCCCTCATGCAACTCCTTGATATTTCAAACCGTGCCGACGGCATCCAGATTTTCATCGGCGGCGAATCCGGCTTGGCCCCCCTCGATGAATGCAGCGTAGTCACCGCGCCTTACGAAGTAGACGGCCAAGTCGTCGGTGCCGTTGGCGTCATTGGCCCGACGCGCATGGCGTATGAACGCATTATTCCGATTGTCGACATTACGGCCAAACTGCTTTCGTCGGCGCTCACCTACCAGGCCAATTCCTGATGTCAAAATTACTGCCAGAGCCCAATTTTCGCCACGGTACGGCGGAAAAAACGGCCGTCCTACTGATCAACCTAGGCACACCCGAAGCGCCAATCGCACCGGCCGTCCGCCGTTACCTCAAAGAGTTTCTCTCCGACCCGCGCGTCGTCGAAATTCCGCGTGCGATCTGGTGGCTGATACTCAACGTCATTATCCTCAATGTGCGGCCAAAGAAATCGGCTGAAAAATACGCGACTATTTGGACTCGCGACGGTTCGCCACTCAAAGTCCATACCGAAAAACAAGCCAGGCTACTCCAAACCTTTCTTAGTCAAGCTGGACATCAGGTGGTCGTCGACTACGCCATGCGCTATGGTCAGCCGTCCATCCCGGAGACGCTTTCACGGCTAAAAAGCGCGGACTGCACGCGCTTTCTTTTGTTGCCGCTCTATCCGCAATACTCATCCAGCACCACGGCCACGGCGTTTGATAGCGCATTTAACTGGGCGACTCAGATCCGAAACCAGCCTGAAATGCGCACGATACGCAGCTTTAAAGACGATCCGGGTTACATTGAAGCGCTGGCCGCCAGCGTCCGAAAACACTGGGCGGAGACAAGTCAACCCGCCGCCTCCTACCGCCTCGTCATGAGCTTTCACGGCGTCCCACGCCGCACCCTCGACAAGGGCGACCCCTATCACTGCGAATGCCATAAAACGGGCCGCTTACTCGCCGAAGCACTCAAGCTCGATAAAGAAAAATACGTCATCTGTTTTCAATCACGCTTTGGTCGCGCCGAATGGCTGCAACCTTATACCGCCAGCACCCTAGCCGAATTAGGCCGGCAAGGCGTCGAACAAATTGACATCATCTGCCCCGGTTTTCCTGCCGACTGCCTTGAGACCCTTGAAGAAATTGCCATCGAAGGCAAAACTGAATTCATACAGGCCGGCGGCAAAGATTTTCGTTACATTCCCTGTCTGAACGAAAGCGAAGAATGGATTGCCGCCTTAGCCCATTTAGTCGAAAAACACCTCCAAGGCTGGCCGACATTAACGCCCCCAGACCCCACCGCACTGGCCGCCAGTGCGCAACGCGCAAGAGACTTAGGCGCCTGCGACACCGCCGCCTGAGCCCTGCCGCACGATACGTTATGCCAACTGCCCCGATTTGTTGCTCACACTTTCGATGGCATCCAAACGAAAGTGACTTTCTTCTATAGTCATTTTGCGTTGCTATAATGACTATAGGTAGATGACTAGAAGTATCCCATGCAAAAAAATCAGGTTTCCAAATCCGAGTTCAAAGCGAAAGCACTTGAATTCTTCCGGCAGGTTGAGTCTTCCGGCGAAAGTGTCGTTGTCACTGACCGTGGCAAACCCGCCCTTGAGATCAGGCCGTATCGTGGCGCTGACCGTAATCCTTTTGATATTTTGCGAGGGTCTGTGTTGCGCTATGAAAAACCGCTCGAACCGGTTGACGTGGATTGGGAGTCAGCACAGTGATTGTTTTGGATACGCACACGCTGGTGTGGTGGGTCACTGGCGACGATGCGCTGAGCAAGAAGGCGAAGACCGCCATTGATCACGAACTTAACGGCGGGCAGATCATCGTCTCCGCAATTTCCGCGTGGGAAATAGCCATGCTCGTGGAGCGAGAGAGGCTCGTCCTTTCTATGAATGTTGAGAGCTGGCTTGCCACCGTAGCCAAAATAGACGCGGTGCGCTTCGGGTGTAATTCGCCAAAGCCTCTAGCCGGACTCGTCGGCTATTGGCAGAAAAATCATTGTCATTCGACATGCTCGAAAGAAGGGAAGGTGGCAGCCCATCGACACCTTCTATGATCATTCGCACTTCCCGTACCTTCGCATCAACTTCACGTAGGCCAAAAAATAAATCGGTCGCAGCGGAACCGTCAGGTAGCGCTATTTCCTTGAGAGCAGACTGCAACAAGTGAAGTGCTTGTGACTTTTCCATTCGCATTGCTCGGGTGAGTGTTATACCGCTAACGTTGAAGGTCAGGGACGCTGCGCAGCTTTATCGCGCAGGAAAACCGGGGACAGACCACGGTTTTCAACTATTCACATAAACCGTAGTCTATCCCCTAATGTTTATAGCTTAGGCCGCTTTGTATTGTACCCTCGTCACATTATGAAGATCAACAGTCCGTTTTGCCTGCCATAAATCATAACAATCTTGCATAACCAGCCAGCTTTCGGGAGTGCGGCCAAGCGCTTTAGAGAGGCGGAGCGCCATTTCGGGGCTAATTCCGCTAGACCCTTTAAGAATGCGATTTAGGGTAGAAGGCGCTACACCAAGCTTGGTCGATAGCTCGCGACAACTCATCTCGTTGGGCGCCAAGTAAACTTCTTGGATGAACTCACCGGGGTGAGGAGGGTTGAACATAGCCATTAGTGATAATCCTCATAATCAAGAACATGGGCATTCCCATTTTCAAATTCAAACGTCAGCCGCCAATTTCCATTGGCCCAAATAGACCAACGCACTGGATTACACCCCTTTAGCGGGTGAAGCCGCAAGCCTGGGATATCCATGTCGTCGATTGACTGTGCTGAATCCAGAGCAGCAAACTGCATTCGCAAGCGGTTGGCGTGCGCCGGCAGAATGCCAGCCAAACTGCCCGAGTCGTAGAATTTCCGCAGACCTTTGTGTCGAAAAGAGGTCATCATGAGATTACTATAACCCGTTGCGCGCTACGCAACAAGGCCTGACGTAGAACTAACCGGCGCTACGCGGCTTTATCGCGCAGCATCCAGCGACTGAAAGGAGTAGAAATGTCTGAAATTACGTCATCTTCTGATGTGGTATATACACCGCGACTGATGGAACAGATCAGAGCGCGGATTCGCTGCAAACACGAGTGCCTTGACACGATCCGCTTCTAAGCCGCCTACATGGCGGCGAACGGCTT
>CAIWVX010000216.1 GCA_903916205.1 uncultured beta proteobacterium | reverse complement strand
CTCGAATTCAGGATAAGCAAAAACCTGCATAATCGATTCTTCAGCATAAAAATGGAAGCGCAGTTTTTCGCAAAGAATCTGACGAATTTCTGGGAGTTTGCCATGACACGCCGGATCCTCAAAAGACGCTTGAAAGGCGGCTAAAAATTTCTCGATCTCTTCATGTTGGGAGTCAAGTTCAGTAATACCAAGAATATATTTTGAATCCACAAACAACTCCTCATAAAGCGGTTATAAAAGCGAAAAAATGGATCTATTTTGTAAGCTGGAATTGGGGCTGGAATGGATTGTGCACTGATTCAGTATTAAATTATAAGTGGCTGATGCCCCCATGCCGTTAATATACCTGAAGTCGTCAGCAGAAAAATCGTTCCTAGGTGACACCTCTACGCTTTCAACAGGTCTTCGCGACGGCCCAACCACCGCTTTAGATGCCGCCAAGCCTGCTCCGGCGCTTCGCGTAAAAGATAATCCGCCCTTTCTCGCGCCAGTTCAATCAGATCCGTATCCAGTTCAAGATCGGCATAGCGCAAAAGCGGCACGCCCGACTGGCGGCTGCCGACAAACTCGCCGGGGCCACGCAGATGCAAATCCTGGCGGGCAATTTCAAAGCCATCGGTGTTTTCAAAAATAATTTTTAGACGGGCTCTGGCGCTTTCCGAAAGCGGCCTTTGATACAGCAAAACGCACACCGAATCATGCGCACCCCGCCCGACACGACCACGCAACTGGTGAAGTTGCGAAAGCCCAAAACGTTCAGCGTGTTCAATCACCATCAGACTGGCGTTGGGCACATCAACGCCAACTTCGATCACCGTTGTGGCTACCAGCACGTCGATCTGGCCCGTCGCAAAGGCCATCATGGTGCTCGCTTTTTCTTCCCCTTTGAGTCGGCCGTGGACGATGCCAATGCGTAGACCGTCAAGCTCTTCCGAGAGCGCCGCGTGTGTGTCAATGGCGGTTTGTAGTTGCAACTTTTCTGATTCCTCAATCAGCGGACAGACCCAATAGACCTGTCTTCCCCCGGTGATGGTGGCCCGCACCCGAGCAATCACTTCGTCCCGCCGCTGATCCGAAATCAGTTTGGTTTTGATCGGCGTGCGTCCCGGTGGCAATTCGTCGAGTACCGAAACGTCAAGGTCAGCGTAATAACTCATCGCCAAGGTGCGCGGAATCGGCGTGGCCGACATCATCAGTTGATGCGGCGGGATGGCATTTCTCTCCCCTTTTTTACGCAAATCCAGACGTTGGGCGACACCAAAGCGGTGCTGCTCATCAATAATCACCAGACCCAGTCGGGCAAAATCAACGCTGTTCTGAATCAGTGCGTGGGTGCCCACAATGAGTTGCGCCGTGCTGGCAGCCTGAAGCGTCATCGCCTGCTTGGTGGCCTTTTTCAAACTGCCGGAAAGCCAAGCGACTTCAATGCCTAGGGGTTCAAGCCAACCGCGCAACTTGAAGTAATGCTGCTCGGCCAGTATTTCGGTCGGTGCCATGAAGGCCGCCTGATAGCCCGATTCAATGGCTTGACACGCCGCCAGCGCGGCAACGATGGTCTTACCACTACCGACATCACCTTGCAGCAGCCGTTGCATCGGATAAGGCTGAGCCAGATCGTACTTGAGTTCGGAAAAAACCCGTTGCTGCGCCTTGGTCAGAGTAAAGGGTAAGGCCGCAAGTAGCTGTTCGGCGAGCTGAGCTGGCGCGTTCATCTGCTGTGCGCCTTTCTGCCGTCTAGCCATGTAGGCGTGGCGCAATGAGAGTTGCTGCGCCAATACTTCGTCAAATTTGATGCGTTGCCAGGCCGGATGCGTACGCTCTTGCAACTCGACCTCGGAAGCTTCAGGAGGCGGGGCATGCAACAACTGCACGGCATCGGAAAACGTGCATAGCTGATGCTGCTGACACCAGTGCAAATCGAGCAATTCGCTAAGATCAGCGTCGGCCAGCGCAAACGGGATAAGTTTGCGTAACACGTTTTGAGAAACCCCGGCCGTCGTCGGATAGATGGGGGTCAAGGATTGCGGTAAAAGCGCGTTCTCAGCCACCACTCGGCAACGCGGGTGAATCATTTCGGCACCCAAAAAACCATGACGAATCTCACCATAAAGGCGAAGTGTTTTGCCCTCGTCTCGAGCCAATTCAAGCTGCTTGGTTTGACTACCGTAAAAATTGAGAAAACGTAGCGCCAGTTCTCCACTGGCATCACTGACTCGCACAACCAACTGGCGACGCGGTTTAAATTGCGCCGAAACATCAAGCACCTTGACTTCAAGCTGCACCGGCACGCCGCTAGGCGCGGCGGCAATCGGGGTCAGCGCCGTTTCATCTTCATAGCGAATCGGTAAATGCAACACGAAATCATCGCTCGACATCAAGCCAAGCTTGCGCAGCTTTTCTTTAAGCGCGGGCGAAACTTTAATTTCGTCAGTGCCAGACATTGACTGACGCAGTTAATTCGTCAGAACCAGAATCCCGTCGGCTTCAACCTGCGCGGCACGCGGCAGCGAGGCGACGCCAACGGCGGCTCGTGCCGGGAAAGGCTCGGAAAAATACTTAGCCATCGTTTCATTGACTTTGGCGAAGTGGCCGAGATCGGTGAGAAAAACAGTGAGTTTGACTACATCCGCTAGCGAGCCACCGGAAGCTTCTGCCACCGCTTTAAGATTCTCGAAAACCTGCACAATCTGGGCATCAATCCCTTCAACCATCTGCATCGTGGTCGGATCAAGACCGATCTGACCGGAGAGATAAACGGTATCGCCAACCTTCACCGCTTGCGAGTAAGTGCCAATCGCGGCGGGCGCATTGGGGGTAGAAATGATCATTTTTTTCATGGCGACGTCTCAAGATGGATCAGTGGAAGGAGATAGGTGGTGCAACTATCGGCGTACGCCTCGCGGCAATAACATCACAGCATCCACACCGAGTGCTTTCATTTTCAACCGAGCGGCTTCGGCCTCTTCCTTTGTCTTAAAAGGACCCACCTGTACCCGAGCTTCAATCGACGAAGGAATGCCTTCAAGCGTTAGCTTGGCGTGCAGTTCTTCGGCACGGCGCGGATCAGCAAAGACGCCCGCCTGCAAGGAAAAACCTGAATACAATCGCACCGGAGAGGGCTGTAGCTGTATTTGCGGCTCAGCGCGAGCCGGTGTTGCCGCCGAAGTGAACGCCCTCGCTTCAGCCGGTCTTGAGGTGGGGATATTCGAGGCATTCGACGCAGGCGAATTAACGAAACCGACAATTCGGCTCACCGGTTGCGATGCACGCGGCAAGCTTGGCTGTGCGGCAACCACAGGACGCGGCGGCGGTTCCTGTTTGGGAAGCGATTTATCGACCGGTGTCGTACTGACTTCGGGAATGACATTTTCTTTTACAATTTCTTTCGTCTCCGCCAGAGGTTCAATCGGCGTCACGGGCTGCGTCACGTTTTTTCTCCCGACGGGCACCGGGTCGTTAAATTGTGGCGCATTAAAACTCGCTTCTGTCGACTGATTACTGAGGTAGTCAAACAACGCCAGTCCGCCGAGCAATCCAACAATCATCAGTCCAGCAAAAGCCATCCGCCAAGCCAATTTGCGCTTAATGTCAGAAAGATCGCTTTTCTCTTCAATCACGTTGCTCTGGCTAGTGGCCATAGTTTCTCCCTGAGCATGTTAGCCCTTCAACTGTTGGTATCCCGATTTCTCACTAACGCCACGACGAGCTCCGCTTCGGCGCGCGATATTCCGCAATAGTGCGAAATACTCGCGGCATCTTGCCCTTGTATCGCCATTTGCATGGCATCACTATAAAGCGGCGAAACGCCTTGTGTCACCGGTGGTTTTTGTTGCTCCTTGCGCTTTTCCTCACGCAGGATCAATACTTCCGCACGCAAACCACCCACTTCTCTACGCAGTTGGTTAACCTCACGCTCTAACGAATCTAACTGTTTCTGTCCTACCGGGCTTGGCGGTGGCTCATTCCATGGAAAATCGACAGCCTGAGGCGGGGCGGCAACTTCAACGCTTACTCGCGGTTCAACAGGCACCGCCGCAACGGAGGGCTCGTTTTCTTGTATAGCGGAGTAAGCGGCAATGGCGGAATTAAGCGCAACAGCGTTCGGTAAGTTGGCCGCGATTCTCTGTCGCTTCAATCGATTGAAACGCAAAAAGACAACAAGGAGATAAATCACCAACAACACCACAATCGCGATTAGCCCCATGCGCCAGCTCAAATCATCCAGTGCCTCAAATTCCATCAGTCGCCTGCGTCAAAGTATCCAAACCCTATTATGCCAGCCCCGTCGATCAGCGTTACATTTGCCTCGCGGATAGAGAGGAATCATCGCAAATTCACTTACTGAAGTACAGAAACAATCGCCTCGGCGCTAACCCTTTATTCGTCGACGCTTGGCAGTTCTCGCTTAGTGCCTTGTTGGTTTATTGCAACAT
>CAIWVX010000215.1 GCA_903916205.1 uncultured beta proteobacterium | reverse complement strand
GGGTGCAAAAGTAGAATTTTCTCGGCAAGATGCATGAGGAGAATTTGAATGAAGACAAGCAGATACACTGAGGCGCAGATCATCGCGATCTTGCGTCAGGCCGAAGGCGGCGTGCCGGTGGCTGAGTTGTGCCGTGAACACGGTATGAGCGACGCGTCGTTTTACAAGTGGCGGGCCAAGTATGGCGGGATGGATGCGTCTATGGTCGGCCAAATGAAGGCCATCGAGGACGAGAATCGCCGTCTGAAGCGCATGTATGCCGATCTGAGCATGCAAAATGATTTGCTGAAGGAAGCGCTTGGAAAAAAGTGATGGGGCCATCTCAACGCCGCGAGATGGCCGAAACGGCAGTGGAACGACGGGGCGTCAGCATCGCGCTGGCGTGCCGCGCCTTTGGGGTCAGCGAGACCTGTTATCGCTACAGCCCAAAACTGAAGGACGAGAACGAGGTGATCGCCGATCTGCTGACGGGGCTGACGGATGCCCGCAAAACCTGGGGATTTGGCCTGTGTTTCTTGCATCTTCGCAATGTCAAAGGCCATCCTTGGAACCATAAACGCGTCTACCGGATCTACTGCGAGATGGAACTGAACCTGCGTACCAAGCCTCGAAAGCGGCTTAAACGGGAGAAGCCTGATGTCCTGGCGGTGCCAGACGCGCCGAATGTGACTTGGTCCATGGACTTCATGGCCGACCGCCTCGGCGATGGCCGTGCTTTTCGGCTGCTGAACGTGCTGGACGACTTCAATCGCGGAGGGCTTGGGATCGAGGCCGATTTCTCGCTGCCCGCCGAACGAGTAACACGAAGCCTCGACAGGATCATCGAATGGCGGGGCAAACCGGGCACGATCAGGGTCGATAATGGCCCAGAATACATCAGCGAGAAGCTCAGAATATGGGCTGAAAAGCAGGGCATTGCTATCCAACACATCCAACCCGGACAGCCCCAACAAAACGCCTATGTCGAGCGCTACAACCGAACCGTACGGCACGAATGGCTGGACCAATACATCATCGAAAGCATCGACGAGGCACAGGAGCAAGCCACAAAATGGCTCTGGACATACAACAACGACCGCCCCAAAATGGGCATCGGCGGGATCACACCTGCCATGAAACTGAAAATGGCCGCGTGAATTCTACGGATGCACCCCGTTAAAAATGGGGAGATTACCGTTTGTCCGGGTGCTCAACTCCACCGGCCTGCACTAAGGCGCTGCGACTATTGGCGGCTCGTTGCCAGAAATCGATTGGCTCTAGAACTTCGACGGTGTCTCCCCAAGTTTGTAAATGCCAGGACATTTCCAAAGCCCCACCAGCCCGAAACCGCACAATAAATTCGCCATCCGCGGTGGTTTCAGTTTTTTGATCCGGATGGAAAACATACTCCACGGCATCCTCTACGGCTGAGGGGCTAAACTTCCAAACGCAGTCAAAAGGTGCCTCGCGGAAGGAACCGAAAAACTGCCGTCGATAGGTATCCAAATCAAAACCTTCGTCCCGCAGGAAAGATGTCTCTGCAAAGGCCACTTCACTAATGCCCTGCAATCGGAAGTGCCGCAGATCGGTCTTGCCGGACACTTTGCCGATTAGATAAGGCCTCGCTCCGTAAAGCAAACCATACGGTTCAACCAATAACACGCGCTCGGCACGGTTCAAACGGCCAGAGTAGGCCAATCGGAGGACGCGCGTCGACAAAATGGCGGTGCGGATAAACCGAAAGGTATCGTCCAAAATACGAACCCGCGGTCCAACGCGGTGGGCAAGCCCTTCGTTCTCTAGCAACATTTCCATGTCAGGTTCCGCCCGACGCAACCACTTGTCGGGCTGCCGCGCCACAAGTTTGTTCGCAAGGTTGCGCAATTTCGTAGCTGAATGCCCTCGGTTAGAAGCGGCCAAAGCATCCGCCGCCAACCGAAGCTCCACAAGATCTTGTGGGTCAATCTCGATCATCGCGCGGGGGGTTTCTACGGAACGCCAGTACTTTACACCCGCCTCATCGGTCCGATCAGTCACATTGGGCAAAAGGCGCACGGCCGCGTCGCGCATCCGTTCGGCAGTCTTTCGCGAGATCTCGAACTCTTCCATGATCTGACCCAAGGAAATGCCCTGATGCGACCCCGACATCATCAAGCAGAGCCGCAAAAGCCGTTCGGACTTTTCGTAGCGCATATCTTCTACTCCACAGCACTGTCAAAGGATGACCAACTCAGCCCGCAAAGAGAAGGGGACATTGTCGCTTGATGCAATATTGTGACGTCTTTGATTGATTAGATAGGACCAAATTTGACGCAGTGTCGCGATAAAGAGGGGTAAGTCGGCGAGCGGGTGAAGGGCTTTGGTCAAGCTACCCCGACCGGAAAGAGAAAATAGAGGGTGCACGATGTCGTTTGAATTGCTTAACGCCCTCAATGGGAAAAATAAGGGCGCGTTTGCCGACTTTCTTGCGCGGCGTAAGACCGTACCAAACATTTGCTGGTATCCTTCGGCCGGCGAAGATTTTCGCGATTTGCTTTATCTCAGCCCAGCTTATGGCAATTTCCACAAGGCCTCCGAGGCAGACCCCACTTTTCCAGACCTTTACTTGCACACCGACTACTTCCCAAATAAATGGCCGCCGTTTTTGGACGGTAAGGCCCTGCACTTCGACAGCCGCACGATGATCAGGGTCGATGTGGTTGAGGAGTTGCCAAACCTAAACCTGCCGCTTGATGCAGACCTGGTCGACTTTCCGGAAGCAGGGCCTGTCACTGGTCGAGTGTTTTTTTTGACCGTGGATGTTCATTCTGTTCCTTTGAAGACTTCTTACAAGGCGCATCTCGTCTATGCCTTCGTTGAAAATGCCGCCTTTTGTTCTGGCATGCTATTGCGTTATCGAGCCCGCCTCTCGCATGTCCTGCACATCCGTTATGGGGGAAGTTTTGGGGGCGGGACAGCGACAGGCGGTTGGTTGCGTGGGGTCCTGCCGCAGCTATCCTGCCAGATGTTTATTTCGGACGGCCGCCATGACGACTGGTCATCAGGCGACACATTTGCCGTTCAGCATTTTCCAAGCCTAGACCTACAAGCCGACCAAGTTGGGTTTCGGTCCATCCGCACCCTGCCGGCGTCGGGCTGGTCGAATTATGGCACCGTCGAGTGGCTGCGCAGGGAGTGACATAAATCCTTATCTCAAAAAAAATACATCATACACTTTAAAAATCAATCTTGATTTTTTATTCCTACCGTGCAACAATCGACGCTTCAAAAAGGGGAGACTGATCCTATGGCAGCCATTAAACCGACGACCATTGCAGCCCTTGCCCACGCCCCTGTCAGTGAAGCCGGCAGGGCCGAACTGTTAAAGTTCGCCGCTTCTTGCCAAGTCAGTTGCAATCACACATTTATTCTGACCAGTATCGCTGGTCCATTGGCCGGTCTGTTTGAACATGTCTTCCGGGGCTTGGCGATTATTCCGACAATCACAGAACACAGTCGCCTCCAAGTTTGGTTCGCCGTGTTGTCACGCCAGAAGCCTGCACTGCAGGAAATGGGCGAGGAAGCCCTTGATCAATTTGTGTGTGATCTCTTGCAGAAGTCTGATCGAGCGCTGATTATCGATGCCTATAGCGATTGCCCCCAGGGTTACCTTGCGGTGATCAAGGCACTTGGTCCCAAGGCGCGCTCAGCACATCTCTATCGAGATCTTCACTGCATGATCACAGCGGCGCCGAAACTGGCTGCGCGCTTGCTGGTTGCCGCCCAGAACGGAAAGCTGTGTGATGACAGATCGGAAAGCACACGTCTGAACTCCAGTCACT
>CAIWVX010000214.1 GCA_903916205.1 uncultured beta proteobacterium | reverse complement strand
TAACGAGTTTTTTTTGTCCAGGGATACGAGGAACTCGCTCAAAAATAAACTGGAGCAGATGACCAGCCCTTGGCGCTGAAGCAAAGATACGCGTAGCGCCGCCGTTGGCGTGAATGCTTGCTACAAGCAAGCCCGCCGACTACAAGACATTATTGACAGCAAACTCATCAAGCGGGAGGCATTAACGGCGTTCATCGGCAATAACAGCGCGAACGTCAGCCATGACTTGATCTCCGCTCCGAGAAGGAATCTAACTCGAAGTCATAAATGAGGAGTTTATGGCCGATGGGTCTCCTAACCCAAAGCGCTGAATCGGACTTGTCCGTTTGGGCGAATGAGACGATGGGCATTGCTTACGTCTTAGCTGTTTGAATCCTTCCCAGCACTCCGCTAAAAATAAAGAAAGCCATTTTTTTCTGGTATATTTCTCCGATTGTTTTCCGTCGGTTAATTCATTCTGGCTCCTTTCTTTCTTAACCAAGTGGCGGGTTTCCTGCGCAACCTAGCGCAGGCTCTGCACATCAGCGGTATGCCCGCGCATGATCTCGAACGTCACCTCAACGCCATGGGGCAACGTCTTGGCGTCAGGGTTGACTCCTTTGCCGTACTCACCATGCTGACCCTGAACATCACCGCCGGGGACGGTACGCAGCGCGTAGAAATGTTGCGTCTACCGTTCTACGACTACAACATGACGCGCCTGATCGCGCTGGAAAAACTGCTGCGCGAAATCGACGGCCCCCATTCGTTGGCTCGTGGCGAAGCGCAGCTCAAAGAAATTGTCAACCGTCCGGCGCTGTGGACGGGCGTGCCGTTTGTGGCGTTCGGGTTTTTGCTCTCAGCTTCCGTTGCCGTATTGCTCGGCGGTGGCTGGATCGAGTTGCTGTGTGGCGGCCTAGTCGGCATGCTCTTTGTGGCGTGTTTTTTGGGACTCTCTCGCCTCCCGCACCTTGGGCCAATCACCCCGGTCATTCTGTGTGCCTTGGCGGCATTTAGCGCCCATGCCCTCAGCCTAATTTTTCCGCAACAAACGCCCTTCATTAGCGCCGTTGCGGGCGTGGTATTACTGCTCCCCGGCTTTACGCTGACCATCGCCATGTCTGAACTGGCGACGCAAAACCTGTTATCCGGCACCGGACGGTTGGCCGGGGTATTCCTGCTGTTATTCATGATGGTTGCCGGGCTGCTGATCGGCACCCAGATCAGTCTGCACCTGCTACCGCCAGAGTCGCTTGGCCACTTGACGCCTTTGCCCGCCTGGTTTGTCTGGCCGGCCATTGCCGCACTGGGCGTCTCGATGCTCGGTGTCCTGCAAGCGCCGTTGCGTTCGGTTCATATTCTGGTTGGCGGCAGCCTGCTGGCCTGGGCGGTATTTTCCATCGTCAGCGCGGTACTCGGAAACGTGGTCGGTGCCTTCGCCGGAGCGGTTGCCGTAGCCAGTGCAAGCCACCTTTACAACAGTCTTACCGGCCAGCCTAACATCTTGCTAAAAATCCCCGGACTGATCACGCTAGTCCCCGGCAGCATGGGTTTTCGTGGAGTTCACGCCCTGACCGAAGCCAACAGCTTTACCGGCATCAACCTGATGACCGACATGCTCCTGACCGGCGCGGTCTTGGCCGTAGGTTTGCTACTGGCCGACAACATCGCGCCCTTACTCTTTGCCCGGCTGAAACGTCACTGAATTCAGACCTTTGTCAGCCGATTCAGCGGACGGGCTAGTCCACGCCCACTACGATTGGGCAAGGCTTCCAGAATACCGCGCGAAACGCCTTGGAATCAAAACGCTTCGATGAGTTCGGCTCGCATCCATAACATTTATGTGTGTGATTGCCGTGACCGTGATTGCCGTGACCCTTGCCGCCAGACTTGGTCATAAGCTATAATCCGGCCTCGCTTTGCCGAGCAGTTAACCTATTTATTAACTTGGCGTGTGCTCTATCAAACTGGGGCTGCGTTGTTTTCCACGAAAGAGAGTTTGACATGGCGATTACCGTTGCGCAAAAAGCGCAAATCATGACCGATTTCCAGCGTTCTGTTGGCGATTCGGGGTCTTCCGAAGTTCAAGTGGCCCTGCTGACATCACGTATCAATGACTTGACCGGTCACTTTAAAGAGCATGTTAAGGATCATCACTCGCGTCGCGGTTTGCTACGCATGGTGAGCCGTCGCCGCAAGCTGTTGGATTACCCCAAACGCACGAATATTGATTCTTATCGTGCGTTGATTCAACGTCTCAGCCTGCGTAAGTAAGCCATCCCACCGAGCCGCTATGCGGTTAGGATGTGGTTAATTCAAGCCAATGACAGCGGCCAGCCCTTCCGGGTTGTGCCGCTGTTGTTGTTTTTGCAGTTTTTCGCCAAGTTGGCGCGTTGAAGGTGGCATACCGGTGTCGTGGGTACGCCCGTTGAATTATTGAGAGAGGAAAAAATGTTTACTATTACCAAAAAAACGTTCACCTACGGTGCCCATCAAGTCACCTTGGAAACTGGAGAAATTGCTCGTCAAGCCGGAGCCTGCGTCATCGTTACGATGGAGGATACCGTCGTGCTTGTTTCTGTGGTCGGCAACAAATCCGTCAAGCCGGGTCAAGATTTTTTCCCGCTGACCGTCGATTACATTGAGAAGACCTATGCGGCTGGCAAGATTCCCGGCGGCTTCTTTAAGCGCGAAGGTCGTCCGTCGGAAAAAGAAACGCTGACTTCGCGCCTAATCGACCGTCCGCTACGTCCGCTGTTCCCGGAAGGTTTCTACAACGAAGTTCAGGTGGTCGCGATGGTGCTCTCGCTCAATCCCGAGGTTGATTCGGATATTCCGGCCTTGATTGGTGCTTCCGCTGCGATGGCGATTTCCGGTATTCCTTTCGATGGCCCGATTGGTGCCGCTCGCGTTGGTTATGTGGATGGGCAATATGTGTTGAACCCAACGCCGACCCAGCTTGCCAACAGCCAACTCAATCTCGTCGTCGCTGGTACTCAATCGGCAGTGCTGATGGTCGAGTCCGAAGCGGATAGGCTGTCTGAAGAAGTCATGCTCGGTGCAGTGGTTTATGGTCACGATCAGATGCAAGCGGCAATCAATGCCATCAACGAACTGGTTGAAGAAGCCGGTAAGCCTGAATGGGATTGGAAGCCTGCCGCCAAGAATGAAGAACTGATCACTAAACTCAATGAGCTGGTTGCAGCCGACCTTCAGGACGCTTTCCGTATCACCAGCAAACAAGAGCGTACACATCGCATCAAGGCTATTTCTGACAAGGCGATCGAAGTGCTGACCGCCGGTGAGGGTGCTCCTGATGCCAACACCATCAAAAACCTGTTTTTTGACGTTGAAGCCCACATCGTGCGCAGTCGCATTCTCGGCGGTGAGCCGCGTATCGACGGCCGTGATACCCGTACCGTGCGTCCGATTGCCATTCGCTCTAGCGTTTTGCCGCGTACCCACGGCTCGGCTTTATTTACCCGTGGCGAAACACAGGCGCTGGTTATAGCCACGCTGGGTACCGGTCGTGA
Organism: uncultured beta proteobacterium; assembly: GCA_903916205.1. Taxonomy (GTDB): domain Bacteria; phylum Pseudomonadota; class Gammaproteobacteria; order Burkholderiales; family Rhodocyclaceae; genus Propionivibrio. Next base: position 3,103 of record CAIWVX010000214.1, on the reverse strand, counting down.
CGAACAGATTATCGATGCCCTCCCCGGTGAATACCGTGAGCGCTTTATGTTGCATTACAACTTCCCTCCCTATGCGACCGGTGAGTGTGGTCGCGTTGGTACGCCAAAGCGTCGCGAAATCGGTCACGGTCGTCTGGCTAAGCGTGCCATGATCGCCGTGTTGCCGAAGCCGGAAGATTTCTCCTACACCATGCGCGTCGTGTCTGAAATTACCGAATCTAACGGTTCGAGTTCAATGGCTTCGGTGTGTGGTGCGTCGCTCGCCTTAATGGATGCGGGTGTGCCGCTTAAGGCCCATGTGGCGGGTATCGCCATGGGACTGATCAAAGACGGCAACCGTTTTGCCGTGCTGACCGACATCCTTGGCGACGAAGATCACCTCGGCGACATGGACTTCAAAGTGGCCGGTACCGATACCGGTATCACCGCTCTGCAGATGGACATCAAGATTCAGGGCATTACCAAGGAAATCATGCAGGTGGCGCTGGCTCAGGCCAAAGAAGCCCGTTTGCACATTCTTGGTCAGATGCAAGCCTCGATCTCGGGTCACCGTGAAGAAGTCTCGGACTACGCGCCACGCCTCTACACCATGAAGATCAATCCGGAAAAAATCCGTGATGTGATCGGCAAGGGCGGTGCCGTCATTCGTGCCATCACTGAAGAAACGGGTACCACGATTGACATCAAGGAAGACGGAACGATCACCATCGCCTCCGTTAACGGCGATGCCGCCAATGCCGCCAAAGCGCGTATTGAAGCCATTACCGCAGATGTTGAAGTCGGTAAAGTCTACGAAGGTACCGTGCTCAAGTTGCTCGATTTCGGTGCCATTGTCAGCATTCTGCCGGGACGTGACGGTCTGCTGCACATTTCGCAGATCGCCAACGAGCGCGTCAATGCGGTCGCTGACTACCTGAAAGAAGGCCAGAAAGTTCGCGTCAAGGTGCTTGAAGCCGACGAAAAAGGCCGTGTCCGTCTTTCGATGAAAGCTTTAACGGTTGAAGAAGGGGGCGCGGTTCGGGCAACTCCAGCCGTTGCCGCTGAATAATCCGACTTACAAGCCATAAAAAAGGACGCTTCGGCGTCCTTTTTTATGGCTTAAGCAAACTTACACATTCGCACGTAAACGCACCATAACGCGCCATAAAAACTTACTTGGCAATCTGCCTTTCTCGCACCTCGTCAAGCGTCTTACAGTCGATGCAGAGGCTTGCAGTAGGACGTGCTTCAAGGCGTTTGATGCCAATTTCGATGCCACAGCCGTTGCAATAGCCGTATTCACCACTTTCAATGTGCGCAATGGTTTCTTCGATCTTTTTGATCAGCTTGCGCTCACGGTCACGATTACGCAATTCGATAGCGATATCGGTTTCCTGACTGGCTCGGTCATTGGGATCGGCAAAAACCGTCGCTTCATCCTGCATGGTATGAACCGTACGCTCAATGTCGCTCATCATCTCAGTCTTAATCGTTTCCAAGATGGTACGGAAATGAGCGAGCTGCTTATTGCTCATGTACGCCTCGCCCTTTTTTGGCACATAAGGGGGGAAATGTTTATGAAGTAATTCGTCAGACATGTTCAAAAACCATCCATTCAATTTGCAAAGAGGCGATTAAATATCAGAAATATTCAAACTCTGCAAGTTATTGATAAAAATCGCAGCAATTCTCATTTTACAAATCATTGCTTGGGATAGCGGGTCTGCCCACGTGAGATTCTCAGCCGTCTTGTAGCGCACGGCCTCGGCTTTGAACTCCAGCGTAAAATTGTGCCGCTTCAGTTGTTCTTTCTTGATGCCTTCAAGTGCTTTGGATTGCTGCTTCGCTTTCATTTTTTTCCTTCGTTAAGTACTCAACGAAAAGCTTACAAGATCAGGCGCACATATCGCCTTACGCCGACGTGATTAAGCTCGAAAACCGCTAAAACCATCTACATTTCCTCTGCCTCAATCTGCTCCGAAAGCGTGAGCCAAGTCTCTTCATGGACGGCGAGATCTTCGTCAATTTTCTTTAATTCACGCCCCAATTCAGCAAGCTCTGATGCCGACAAAGGCGTTGATAAACGCGACTCGATCCCGTGCTTGCGGGTTTGCAGATCGAGCATGGTTTGTTCGAGTTTGCCTTGGTCACGCCTCAATGTTTTGAGATTGGCCGTGATTTTTTTGTTGGCGACCGGCGCGTGTGGAGCCTGCGTGATGATTTCCTTGTTATCTTTCAAGGTCGCTTTGAGTTCTTCGCGTGCGCGCTTGGCTTCATTGAGCAAATAAAGTTGATAATCATCAAGATCGCCATCAAAAGGTTCGATACCACCGCGAGAAACTAACCAGAACTCGTCACACACTGAACGCAGCAATGAGCGATCATGGCTGACCAGCATCACGGTACCCTCGAATTCATTCAGCGCCATCGCCAAGGCTTCACGAGTGGCTAGATCAAGGTGGTTGGTCGGTTCGTCAAGCAGCAATAGATTCGGGCGTTGCCAGACGATCATGCACAGCACCAGACGGGCTTTTTCGCCGCCGCTCATGGTGCCGACCGGTTGTTTGACCATGTCGCCACTGAAATTAAATGTCCCGAGGAAAGTCCGCAGATCTTGCTCGCGCCCACTCTGACCGGCAGGCAGACCTTCCTTGGCCATGCGTACCATGTGTTCGAGTGGGTTGTCGAGCGGTCGCAGCACGTCGAGTTCCTGCTGTGCGAAGTAGCCGATGGTCAGCCCCTTGCCTTCGGTCAGGGTGCCGCTGATCGGCGCTAAAACGCGAGCGATAGTTTTTACCAGCGTGGACTTACCGCGACCATTGGCCCCCAGAATGCCAATTCGCTGACCGGCCATAACTGATTTGCTCACCTTGCTGACGATCACCGTTGGCGGTGTTCCTGCCGGGGCATCGTCGAGCGGCGGGTAGCCGAAGCAGGCATTTTCCATCGCCAGCATCGGATTGGGCAAATTGGCCGGTTCCTTAAATTCAAACGTAAAGTCGGCGCTGGCCAACACTGGAGCTAGCCGCTCCATGCGATCCAGTGCCTTGACTCGGCTCTGGGCTTGTTTGGCTTTGCTGGCTTTGGCTTTTCATCCATAATAATACGTTTGACTCGTCCAACG
>CAIWVX010000213.1 GCA_903916205.1 uncultured beta proteobacterium | reverse complement strand
ATTCCAAAAGATGCTTGAAATGATTGTGACAATCCGGACACAAATGATCGACCGTCTGCGGGGCGCCGGCCGCCACTTGCGCGCATTTGTCTTCCTTGCAATCCAAAATCCGCATCGGATTGGTCGTCAAACGTCGTTTGCAGTCTGGCGACAAGATGGCTGGTCGTCACGGTAATAAGGGCGTCGTTTCCCGTATCGTGCCGGTTGAAGACATGCCGTATATGGCAGATGGCCGTCCAGTAGATATTGTCTTGAATCCGCTGGGTGTTCCGTCACGGATGAACGTTGGTCAGGTGCTCGAAGTCCATTTAGGCCTTGCGGCTAAGGGCTTGGGTTTCAAAATTGGTGACATGCTGCGTCGTCAAGCAAATGCCAAGGAAGTGCGTGGATTCCTTGAAAAAATTTACAACAGCAATGGTAAGCCGGAAGATCTTGATCAGCTCAACGACAAGGAAATTCTTGAAATGGCGGCCAATTTAGAGGCTGGCGTCCCATTTGCTACACCGGTGGTCGACGGCGCTAAAGAGTCGGAAATCAAGGAGATGCTGAAGCTGGCAGGAATGCCTGAATCGGGTCAGATGACGCTGTTTGACGGACGTACGGGTGATCAGTTTGAACGTCAGGTAACGGTGGGTTATATGCACGTTCTCAAGTTGCATCATTTGGTCGATGACAAAATGCACGCACGTTCTACTGGGCCGTATTCGCTAGTCACTCAGCAGCCGTTGGGTGGTAAGGCGCAATTCGGTGGTCAGCGCTTCGGTGAAATGGAAGTTTGGGCGCTTGAAGCTTACGGTGCGTCTTACGTTCTGCAGGAAATGCTGACCGTTAAGTCGGACGATGTTAATGGTCGTACAAAGGTCTACGAAAACATCGTTAAGGGCGATCACAAAATCGACGCTGGCATGCCAGAATCATTCAATGTGCTCGTCAAAGAAATTCGCTCTCTGGCCATCGACATTGACCTTGAGCGCTATTGATTGGCTTGCTGACACAGGTAAAAAATTGATTCAGCCTTGGTAGTTTTTAGAATTTGGGTTATCACCCCGAACGGAGTGAAAGATGAAAGCACTGCTTGATTTGTTTAAACAGGTAACGCAGGAAGAGCAATTTGATGCGATTACTATTGGACTGGCTTCGCCGGACAAAATTAGGTCATGGTCATACGGTGAAGTGAAAAAGCCGGAAACGATCAACTATCGCACCTTTAAGCCTGAGCGCGATGGCTTGTTCTGCGCCAAAATATTTGGTCCCATCAAGGATTACGAGTGCCTGTGCGGTAAATACAAGCGACTAAAGCATCGCGGTGTGATCTGCGAAAAATGCGGTGTTGAAGTGACCTTGTCAAAAGTGCGTCGCGAACGTATGGCGCACATCGAACTGGCTTCTCCTGTCGCACATATCTGGTTCTTGAAGAGTTTGCCAAGTCGCCTTGGTATGGTGCTTGACATGACCCTGCGTGACATTGAACGTGTGCTTTATTTTGAAGCTTTCGTGGTGTGTGATCCGGGGCTGACTCCGCTGACTCGTGGTCAGTTGCTGACTGAAGATGATTGCCTGCTCAAGGTTGAAGAGCACGGTGATGATTTTTATGCGGCGATGGGCGCTGAGGGCATCCGTGAATTGCTACGTACGATTGATCTGAATAGTGAAGTCGATCGTCTGCGCGCCGAACTCGAAACGACAACCTCTGAAACCAAGAGTAAAAAATATTCTAAGCGTCTTAAAATTCTCGAGGGCTTCCAGAAATCGGGTATCAAGCCTGAATGGATGGTGCTTGAAGTCCTGCCCGTTCTTCCGCCGGATCTGCGTCCTTTGGTTCCGCTTGATGGTGGCCGTTTCGCCACGTCCGACCTGAACGATCTTTACCGTCGCGTAATTAACCGGAATAACCGTTTGAAGCGCCTGCTTGAGCTGAAGGCTCCGGAAATCATCGTGCGTAACGAAAAACGTATGCTACAGGAGGCCGTCGATTCGCTGCTGGACAATGGTCGTCGCGGAAAGGCTATGACGGGGGCCAATAAGCGCCCACTGAAGTCGCTGGCTGACATGATCAAGGGCAAGGGCGGGCGCTTCCGCCAGAACTTGCTGGGCAAGCGGGTCGACTACT
>CAIWVX010000212.1 GCA_903916205.1 uncultured beta proteobacterium | reverse complement strand
TTATCCGAGTTAATTCCTGAATACGAGCGAAGCGGTCAGATTCCAACGGGTCAAGGCCGTTGTGTGAAGCCGCCGCCGGTGCTGATTCCGATTGTCTTTGCGACTCGGCTTGAGTCTCAATCTCACGTAAATGGCGGTGTAGGTCGGTCACATTTTCCGTCATCTCGAGCAGCGATTTTTTGAGACCGCGCATCTCGTCTTCGATGGGCGTGTGAGCTATCGACAACGCGTTCGCTTTGTTAACTAGGCGATCAATTAGGTCGACACGAACACGGAACGTCGCGGGCGGCAAAGCCGGTTCGGTTTCAAATTCTGCGGAATCAAGTGCCGTGGTGTCGAGCCATTGACCCTTCTGCAAGCATTCAATCATGTGCAGAATGTCATCGAAGGCGCTGTCAATTTCATCAATGACCGAGGCGGTAATGCCGGTGGTGTGACTGGCTTCTTCAATTCGCGTTTCAATAGCATGCGTGAGCTGTCCGAGATTCATCGCTCCGGTCATGCGGGCACTGCCCTTGAGGGTGTGTAGCAGACGCGCCAGCCGACGCCGAGGTTCTGCGTTAGATAAATCTTTGCGCCAGGCGCGCAAGGCTTTGCCAATCTCCAGCTTGAGCTCCAGCGCTTCTTCAAGAAAAAGCGGCAGCAATTGTTGGTCGATTTCATCGTGCAGCAAGGGTCTATTGGCCGCTGGCAGAAGCTTTGGCACAACTTCATCGGGCGTATCTTTTGGCACATTGGACGGCACGTTGCGAGAGACAAGTTGCGATGGATACAAGGCGTCAAGTGACGCAATGCGTTCAGCGGGAAACACTAGCTCACGGTGCTCGGCATGAGCGGTTAGCCATCCGTCCAGTTCACTCAACGCCTGTCTGATTAGGCTCAACGCCTCAAGGCTGCCGTGCTGAGCCGACGAGTCGCGGCGCAACAGCGCATTTTCGAGTGCGTGAGCCAGTTGATTCAGCGGAGCAATGCCAAGCGTTGCGGAAATGCTCGCCAGAGTATGTGCGGCTCGTTTCATTTCATCCGGCGTGAGCATGACCTCCTCGCTTTCGAGGCGCGATATTTCTCGATGGAGCGTGGCTAAATGGCTTCTGGCTTCTTCGTAAAAAATGGAGTAGAGCACCGAAGACGTACCGCCCGCCGTTGGCATGACGGAGGGCCGCTGGATTTCAGCAGGAACAGCCGACTTGTCCGCCGAGATCACATCAATCGCACTAGGCTGGATGCTGCGAGAAGCCGTTGGCGAAAAGTCGATGGGGATTATTTCGGCGCTGTATCTTGGCTCCGCTTCAGTAGCCGTCGGAGCGTTACTGGGAGTATCGAGGAGATTGAGGTCATCTTGAATCTCCGTGGTGCTCAATAAAGAGGCGGCCAAGGTGATCATTTGGGTGTGGTCTGGGGGGCTTTGACTGGGGTCTTCCAAATGGCGTACCCAAGCAAAAAAAACCAGTTGCGCCTGATCAAGTAGCGCAAGAATTGGGGCCGTGACTTCAAGTTCTTGGCGTAGCCACAAATTAAGAACCTGCTCGACAGACCAAGCCGCTTCACCCAGCTTTTTGAGGCCAACCATGCGGCCGCTGCCTTTTAACGTGTGGTATGAACGGCGAAGTGTGGTCAGTAGCTCAACGTTATGAGGCTGATCCTTAAGCGCCCGCCGATTTTCATCCGTCGTGAGCAAAATTTCGTGCGCTTCTTCGAGGAATAGGCCGAGCAGTTCGACATTGACTTTTAAGTCAGGCGCGTTGGGTTGTTCTTGGGTGGTGGTAGACCGATCTCGGGCTTCAGCATTCGCTTGTTTATCGTGCGAGAGATCGAGTTTAGAGGGGGATTCAACTGGGATCGAGTGCGAGTGAGAATGTTTCTGCGCCTGAATTTGCTGCATTAAAGTGGCACAATCAACCAGACCGTATGGCAAGGGATCAATAAAAAATTCGATCACCGAAAGTTGCTGAGCGACACGTTCAAAATCAACTTCTTGAGGGCGGTACTCCGGTGTTGCAAAGCGTTTTATTTCTGTCGCGCAGTCGCTCAGCACACGCTCGGCGTCCTCATGCCGCAGCATGATCAAAGCGTGACTGATCTGGCGCAGTGGAAAGTCTAGGCGATTGAGTTCAGCGCTTTTGCCGGTATCACGGAAAAAAATATCAAGGACTTGTTCGACCAGACCCAGATTGATCTGTATTTTCTTTGTCAATTGGCCGCTCAGCAATTTTTCCTGCGCTTGGCGCGACAACTCCTCCAGCAGCAGAACGTCCGACCCCGACTCGGGTGGATTCCCCGCAATGCAGTGGTGAATCCGATCAACAGTGACGTCAACCTGATGCGCAAAATCGCGACCAAGGTGAGCGAAATTTTCCTGGGCATTCTGGGCCAGCAAAATGGCCGTAGCCACCTCTATCGCTAGTGCTGTTGAAGGGTTGTTCGGGTCATCTACTGGCACCTCAGCCCGCCATTTGGCCGCAGCGACGATGGCCTGTGCCAGTCGACAGTAGTCGGTTTGACCGAGCGGCTCGATGATGGCCGACAAGGCATTGGCGTGTTTGATGAAAATCGGGAGGGCTTGTTTGGTACCGGCGCAATAGGCGATCCAAGTTTTTTCGGCGGTGCTGATCACCGTGCGCAGTTCGCGGTGAATATTTTTCTTGCGAACGGCAGAGGGGCTTTCAAAGTTCGGCAGGGTTTCTCGCAAACGATAGGTTTGCTGCACGAGTTGCACAGCGAGGTTGCTACTTTCGGAATGAGCGACAAAATAAAGGGCATCGCGAAAAAATTGATTAGCCTCGTTTTCCGTCCCCTCGAGCAAGTGGCGCATTTTCAGGTCGATGCACGAGCAGATCTGTTTGACATCAAACCCGTCCAGCGACAGACCCTCGTCCAGCGCAGACAAGAACGCCGTGGCAATCCACCAGAAAGTGCGTGCCGATGCTGTCTCCTGTGTGGTTTCAATGCGTTTGACGGCAGACAGCATGTCACAGACACCGCTAAGCTCCTGCGGCTGGCGTAACCACGATAGAAAACCGCGCTGAAAACGCGCCCGTTCTTGGCGCAACAGCCGCTGTACGACATCGCCAGAAAGTTGTTGCACCGGCGATTCACGGAGCGGCAAAGGGGCCGACAAGTCGGGAAAAAACAAATCCGACGGCACAATGTGCTCAATGCCTCGCGCCCTTTGTACTTCACGGTACGCGGATAAAAGCCTTAAGGGCTGATTCGCTTGTCCAGAGATCAGGTCATCAAGATAATGGCCGATGGCCTCAAGCGAATGATGCGCCATCGCAATGATGGCCTCGCCTGCCGGATGGGTTTGCTGTTCAATGGTCTCAAGTAGTGATTCAAACGTGCCAACCAAATGCTTGGCACCGTCCAAGCCAACAAGGGCCAATGCGCCCTGAACTTGGTGCAAATGTGTTCGACATAATTTAATCTGTAAGAGATCGCCGGCGCCAACGGTCACACTGGCCGTATAGTGATGTAAGGCTTGGTCAGCACGCCACAGCGCAAGATCAATCTCGCTCTTGACCCAAGCCAGTGGACCACTATCAAATTTTGCTCCCGCATTCATTAAGTGCCGCGTCTCTGATTTCGGTCTAGGGGCATTGCACGTTGTTGGTCTTACCACCAAGCAGAATGGCCGCACGCTGAGCGTAGCCCGCGAAAAACGGCGAAGGGAAGGCGCGGAGACTACTTGGCGTGTCCATAATTGGCCTGCGCCAAAATACGAGCGATATTAACCAGCAGTTCTTCGCCGTTGATGGGTTTGGCTAGGTAATCCTGTGCGCCCTGACGTAAGCCCCAAATTTTGTCTGTTTCCTGATTTTTGCAGGTGCACACAATCACTGGAATATGTTTTGTTTTCTCGTCACGCGTCAAGGCTCGGGTAGCTTGGTAACCATTTAGACCCGGCATCACCACATCCATCAGTATCAGATTGGGCAACTCGGCTTTTGCTTTTTCGATACCTTCCTCACCATTTTCGGCGGTAATGACTCGATAACCGTTGCGACTCAGCAGATCAACAAAGACGTAACGTTCGGTGGGTGAGTCATCAATGACGAGGATGGTTTTAACCGGCATGGTAATCATTTCCTAATTGACATCGCATCAGTAAGTCATTTGTCTCAGGCGGTGGGCGGGGAAAATTTTGCGACAACCTGCAACAGACCGTCTTGGGTAAAGGGTTTGGTCAGATAGTCATCGGAACCCACTAGGCGTCCTCGCGCTTGGTCGAACAGACTCTCTTTGGAGGAGAGCATGATCAGCGGCGTGTTGCAAAAGTGTTTATTTTTCTTGATCAGGGCGCACGTTTGATAGCCATCAAGCCGGGGCATCATGATGTCGCAAAAAATCACAGCGGGCTGGTGGTCGGCAATTTTTGCGAGCGCGTCAAAGCCGTCCTCGGCAAGCACCACTTGATACCCCGCCTGCACGAGAAACATCTCGGCACTGCGACGAATCGTATTGCTGTCGTCGATAACCATCACTTTGACGCCACTTAGTTTTGTCACATCAGCCAATTTATGCCTAAAGAAAACTCGTACGTTTGCAGTTAAAAACTTGCACCAGAGCCCGTTGGAATAACCGATTGGGGCTAACTATAGCATCATTGAATCGGAGCGGAATAAGCACTTCTCGGATCGGCATTGGCGGTGGAGGGTGACGCTTGATTTTGACGCTTGATGAACGCGGCTAATTATTTGTTTAAGGTAAAATGGCGACAACACAGTCCACTCGATTTTAGCCAAAGTCCTTTTTGGCTGCCAAGCTTTTATTCTCACGATAGTTTGCCCTCATGGATGCCATTTTGCCGCCGCAGCCCCCTCCACTTGTCCTGACTTTTGCTGCCAGTGATCCGTCGGGTGGTGCCGGAATTCAAGCTGATTTGATGACCATCTCGGCGATGGGTGGGCACGCCCTGTCGGTCATTACCGCACTGACGGTGCAGGATACGCTGGGGGTCGAGAGCCTTCTCTCGATTGAGGCCGATTGGGTTGAGGCACAGGGGCGGGCGCTACTCGAAGACATGCGCGTTGATGCGTTCAAAATTGGGTTACTGGGTAGCGTTGAAAATATTGAGGCAATCGCCAGAATCCTGACTGACTATCCCGACGTGCCGGTCGTTCTCGATCCGGTGCTGGCCTCAGGGCGTGGCGATGAGTTGTCCAATGAAGAAATGATTTTGGCCCTGCTGGAATTATTGTTACCAAAGACAACCATTCTCACGCCGAACTCTCTCGAAGCGCGTCGACTTTCAGGCTACGATGAAATGAGCGAGGAAGACGATTTATCGCTCGAAGAATGCGCACAACGTCTACTCAATTTAGGCTGCGAATATGCCCTTATTACCGGAACGCATGAAAACAGCCCCAAGGTTGTAAATAGCTTATTCAATGCCTCCGGCCTAGTTCGTCAAGACGCATGGGATCGCTTGCCGGGCAGCTACCACGGTTCCGGGTGTACGCTGGCATCGGCCTTGGCCGCAGCGCTGGCGCAAGGCCTAAGCGTCAGCGAAGCCGCCCGTAAAGCGCAGGAATATACTTGGCAGACACTGGCCGCAGGTTTTCGCCCCGGCATGGGGCAGTACATCCCTGATCGTTTTTTCTGGGCGCGGCAGAAGTCATAACGGCGATTTTTTCGGTGTCCTTTTTTCAGTCGTTTTGGCTAACATATTCGGGTACCCACTGATGGCACTCAACTTTCTGAACAAGCGGTGCACCATGCGGTCATCTTTGCCAAGGAAGTTGGCGCACGGATTACCGGGGTTTATGCCAAGCCGTAATACCCGATAGGCTATTCCGGCGAAGGGGCCGCGCCTTCCAAAACATCGCATGCACTGATCAAATGGGGGAAGCTTTGTCGTCCGAGATAGTTGCCGATGCGGCGTACTCGTACGGATAGCTTGATACAGCCTTCACGTTCGACCCGTTGCATGACCGTTAACCTGCTTGCGTAGTTCGCGACGGCATCGAGTTTTCTTGCGTCTCGTTTTTCCATGTGCCGTTCGACATCATAAACGCCAAATAATTCATATTATTTGCGTGCCGTATCTGTAGCCACGCATGGCAAATTTGTGGCGGACAATCCGCTGAG
>CAIWVX010000211.1 GCA_903916205.1 uncultured beta proteobacterium | reverse complement strand
TCTGTTTTATTGATAAACCCATTTCCAGCGGCAATAGCACGGCCTGCGCTACTCGGAGCTCTTCAGCCGTCTTTGCCGTCCGCATCAATTCACGCGCTGCCACTAATTGGTCTGATCCGCTCGCTTTGCGTCCCACGATAGGCCTCCATAGACAGAATGGCAGTCTATATTATGGCATTTTCTATTGAGAATTTGAATCAATCGTTCTCTGCGGCAATTTCGAACTCTGGCAAGCAGGCACTTCCGATCCGCAGAAGGAAGCTAGCAAATCCTTTGTGATCTTCAATCTGCAAGACTTTGCGCCACTGTGGGGAAGCGACATCTGCAACAAGATCTCTGAACAAATTGTGGAATATGCGCGTAGACCGGAGAAAATAGGAAGAACATAGTGGATAGCTTATTTTTTAGAGCAGATGAGACATAAAACCGAACTCTAAAAATCATCTGGTTCGAAAGTGATTTGCTTGATGTCTTTTTCAGCGAAGCTAATCGGTGGCGGTTTACGAGCAAACCCTTAGATTTTGATGCAGGATCACAACGACAACTTCTTGAACACAGACTCAGGAATGTGCCGGATAAGCCACATGATTAGACGCCAGAAACCGGGGAGATAGACTTCGTCCTTCTTCTTATCCACGGCTTTGACGATGCCGCAGGCAATCTGCTCAGGTTGGGCCCACAGGAAGCCCTTGGGGAAGGCGGCGGTCATTGGGGTATCGACAAAGCCCGGCTTGATGGTTAGCACCTGTACCCCTTTTTTCGATAGACGATTACGTAAGCCCTGCAAAAACAGACTGAGCATTCCTTTAGCGGCACCATAAACGTAGTTGCTCTGCCGTCCTCGATCACCGGCAACAGAGCTGATGACGGCCAGCGTCCCTTGGCCCTGCGCTTCAAACTGTTCGCTCAGACGGGTGGACAGTGCAATAACCGACAAGGCGTTAACATTGATCTCGCTAAGTGTTTGTTCGACCGAGCGTTCACAGGCTTGCTGATCGGGCAGAGAGCCGTGGGCAATCAGCGCCACGTCCAGCCCACCCATCGCCGTAAAGGCCGCTTGAAGCAAGGCGGCGTGTGTAGAAATATCACAAACATCACACGCCAGACAATGCACCGAAGAGGCTCCGCGCACCCGTAAATCGGCGGCAATTGCGTCGAGACGTAGCGCCTTGCGCCCGACCAAAAACAGCGTGTCGCCGCGCCCTGCCCAGAGTTTGGCTGTGGCTTCAGCAATCGCCGAGGTGGCACCGACGATTAGAATTTTAGACATCAACGTTCTCCGTAAATTAGGGAAAAACCCGCCGGGCGAAATCCGATGAGAATTTTGCATCAATAAAAGGCATGAACTCCTCCAGACGCGGATAACTGCGCCTAAAAAACTCAGCACTCATGCGTGCATCCTTGGCCGCATAGAGGCGTCCATTCGCGGCGCTGACGAGGGTGTCGAGCGAATCAAAAAGTAATCGCGTTGATGCGCCACGGTTCGGAAAATCAAGCGCCAGCGTCACGCCTTGCGTGGGGAAGGACAACATGCCTGGACTGGGTTTATCGCCAAATGTTTTTAACACCGCCAGAAAAGAGCCTTGGCCGCTTTTGGCAATGCAGCGCAGGATGTCATCCAATGCCGCTCGGGAGGCGGTCGGTAGAACGAATTGATATTGGAAAAAACCGGGGCGACCGTATATCCGGTTCCAATGGAGAACGCTGTCGAGCGGATAGAAAAACGGCGCGTAATGCACCCGCTGCCTTGCCGCTAAGGGACGATGAAAGTAGATCTGATTAAACGCCCGCAGTGAAACCCCGTTAATCAGCGAAACGGGGGGCGTCAGTGGAACACTCAAGGCTTTGCCGATTGTGGCATCAAGACGGCCACTCGTCGCGTGATCGCCCGCCATAAAAATGCCACGGATGGGTGAAGCTAGACAGTCTATCCAGGCGACGGTGTAGTCGTGTTGCGCTTCCGCTTGAGCATTGATGGCAAAGAATTCGTCAAGCCCATGAAATCGCGTGTTCTCAACATCCATAGAGGCACTTTGAATCGGTCTCAATTCCATTTCGACCCAAGTGATCAGCCCTGTCAAACCCAATCCGCCGAGGGTCGCCGCAAACCACTCGGCATTTTCGCTGGATGAGCAAAGGCGGCGTGAACCATCCGAGCGCAATAATTCAAAGCGCCGCACATGGCAACCAAAACTACCTGCGCCGTGGTGATTCTTGCTATGCACGTCGTTGGCGATGGCCCCCCCGACAGTGACAAAGCGCGTCCCCGGAGTGACCGGCAAGAACCAGCCGCGTGGAACAAAAACTTCGAGAATTTCAGCGAGTAACACACCGGCCTCACAGGTCAGCACCCCGCTGTGCTCATCGAAAGCCATAAAGCGTTTCATGCCGCGTGTATGCAGCAGAGTTCCTCCACTATTTAGACCAACATCGCCATAGCTGCGCCCATTGCCATAGGCGAGTAGCGTGCCGTTAAGCGTCGGCAAATCGGCGTCACGATGACTCCACCACCGCTCTTCTGCCGCTGGGCTGGCTGATAATTGTCCCCACGAAGTTAATGCCATATCAGCGATGCTTCATCAAAAATAAGGCGCCCAGACCGACGGCAAACCACAAGGTGGCCAGTCGGCAAATCAGCGTGGCCGTCACGGCCGCCGCTTCAGGAAAACCGTTAAGCACTAAGAGCGTGATCATGACCGCTTCGCTACTCCCTAAACCACCGGGGAGGAAAGACAAGCCGCCGACCAACATGGCAAAAGCGTAAATAAACACCGCCGTCGCCAGAGGCAACGGATGCCCCAGCGCACTGAGCAACCACCAGAAGCCTAAGCCCTCAGCAAACCAAGCGAGTATTCCGATGATCAAGCCCATCGACATCGCCGGAAGTGAAAAACAGCGCCGGAAGTGCAGCACAATTTCGCACAGACGAACAAGCAGTTTCGCCCACTTTTGCGGCTTGGACAGCGCCCAACGATCAATGCGCGTAATCAATGCCGTCCATTGCACCAGCAGCAAGGCGAGACACACGCCGAACAAGGCCAGCCCGACGACGGGTCGCGCCGGAGCATAGGCCCAAAGACCGAGGGCCGAAAGCACCAGAATGGCGAGCAGGTCACTTGCCCGGTCAGCGAAAAAAGCGGCAACACTGGCTGCGGCAGGGACCCCATGCGGTTTGAGCAGCACCGTACGCAACATCTCGCCCAGTTTTCCGGGGCTGGTCGTCAAGGCGAAACCGGAAAAATAGGCATCAAGATTGACACGCCAGTCAACGGCAACATCAAG
>CAIWVX010000210.1 GCA_903916205.1 uncultured beta proteobacterium | reverse complement strand
GATCCTTGATCCGGTCAGCGTGTGCCGAACCACTCAGTAACGGCAAGGCACAACTGGCAATAATTGCCGCATAACGTAGAAACTTGCCGGTGTGCGCTTTCATGACATTTCCCAATTTGATTTTTTAGAATGGCATGACCGAGAGGAAAAATCTCGATAGCCACCCCATGGCCTGCGCTTCGCTGATCACACCGGTTTCCTTGTACTCAATGCGGGCGTCAGCCACATTGGCTGAACTGATGGTATTGGCCGCGCTGATGAAGTAAGGATTGACGATGCCGGAAAGGCGGATGTATTCGGTGCCCGCGCCGATGGCGACCTGTTTTTCACCGGAGACCAGCAAATTGCCATTGGGCAGAACTTCAATCACGGTAACGGCAATATTCCCGGTAAAGATATTGTTGGCCGCCGCCTCGCCTTTACCATCAAGCGTATTTGACCCGCCAGCCTCTAGCCCCATGCCCTGAAAAGACTTGCCCGGCAAACCAGCAATGGTCGGGGCCGAGGCGCTGATACTGGTGGAGCGACTGGCCTTGGTATTCGATTTGCTCGAAGCCGTCGTGCTCTCAACAATGGCAATGGTCATCGTATCGCCCACATAGCGAGCTCGACGGTCTTCAAACAGCGTGCGTGAAACTCCCGCCTGATAGATGCTGCCGGTTGCCGCAAAACTCTCTTGACGCGGAGCAGGGCGTGCCGTCATCGGTTGATGCACGTTGGTTGGCGGGGTGGTCGTACAGGCTCCCAGCGACACCACCGTGAGTAGAAGCGTGAGCCATTTAGTCATTTTAATTTCCTTACAACTGTGTCAGACGACCGAGCATCGCGTCCGAGGTTGAGACCACCTTTGAATTTAATTCATAGGCCCGTTGCGTCTGGATCATGCTGACCAATTCTTCCGCCACATTGACGTTGGAGGCCTCGACATAACGCTGATTAAGCACCCCGGCTCCATTGGTTCCGGGGGTGCTGGGGGTTGGTGTGCCGCTTGAGGCGGTTTCTAAAAACAGATTCTCACCAATGCTCTGCAAACCGCCAATATTGATAAAGGTAGCCAGTTGCAGCGTACCGATCTGGGTGGTGGCCGCTGAGCCGGGTTGGGTGATCGTGACCACGCCATCATTGGAAATGGTGAGCGAAAGGGCATTGGAGGGAATGGTCACACTGGGTTGTACCGGATAACCACTGGACGTCACCAATTGGCCTTGATTGTCCTTCTGAAACGAACCATCCCGCGTGTAACCCGTCGTCCCGTCGGGCAACAGCACCTGAAGGAAACCCGCCCCATTGATGGCTACATCGAGATCATTGCCGGTTTGCTGCGGGGCACCTTGGGTATGGATGCGCGCAGTTGATACGGGCCGCACCCCGGTTCCGAGTTGCAAACCGCTAGGAATCTGTGTTGTCTGCGAGGATTGCGCCCCCGGCTGACGCAAGGTCTGATAAAGCAAATCCTCAAATACCGGTCGCGCCCGCTTAAACCCGTTGGTGCTGGTATTCGCCAGATTATTGGCGATCACGTCCAGGCTTGTTTGCTGGGCATCAAGACCGGTACGAGCAATCCAGAGTGAGCGGATCATTTTCTATTTCCCTATTAAGCGGGTTTACTATTGCAACGACTAAGCAGCCACCGGGCTGCAAACCAATAAATACGGGCAACTTCACCCGTAGGTTGTGTTCATTTTGTGCGTCTCATCAAACTAAACTTCCACCAAAGGCATAAAGAAAACCAAGATGTAACGACTCAGATGCTCATTAACCCCGATCATTTACGTCCCCCGGCGTAGGGTGTGAAACGCGAAGCGTTGCGCACCGTTCCTTTTAAGCGTCCGCGTGCGCAACACGTTGCGCACCCTACTTCAACTGGATTCCGGGTCAAGCCCGGAATGACGGCAAATCAAAGGGTTAGCGGTAGAATAAATTCACCGTGGTATTCCTAAGTTTTTTTTGCGTTTCCTTGGCCCCTTTGCGCTTTCGCGCCTTTGCGGTGGGGGGCGGGTATTTTTCCTCCTCTAAGTCATTAACTAAGCATTCATCGAAAGAATTTGGCTGGCTTTGTTGGCATTGGCGTCGGCGGTTTGCAACATCTTGATCTGCATCTCGAATTGACGGGCCAGACTAATCATGTTGATCATCGAATCCACCGGATTGACATTGCTGCCCTCCAGCGTTTCCGAGGCCAGCTTGACTCCCGGATCGGCATTGGCGGGCGCCCCGTTCGTGGTGCGAAACAGGCCATCATCGCCGCGCACCAATTGATTTTCCGGCGGATTAACCAGCTTGATTCGCCCGACCACATTGACATTATTCGGCGTGCCAAAAAGGGGGACGACCGAAATCGTTCCTTCCGGCGCGATGGTGATTCTGTTGTCGGGTGGAATAGCAATCGGGCCACCTTCACCGACCACGTTCAAACCACTCGCTGTCTGCAACTGGCCGTTCGCATTGATTTGCAGATTACCGGCTCGGGTATAGGCTTCTCGCCCATCGGCGGTTTCTACCGCAAGCCATCCGGCCCCTTGCACCGCCACATCGAGCGGACGCCCGGTAGCGACCATCGGCCCTTGGTCAAAGGAATCAACAACCGAGGCATCGACCACAAACGCCCGTGTCGGCGCACCCTCACCTTTCACCGGTACTGCCCGGAACTTGTGCTCCATCGCGCGATAACCGGTCGTCGAAGCGTTAGCCAGATTATGGGCCACGCCGGCCTGCTGCAAGAAGGCATGTTTGGCACCGGTCATTGCGGTATAGATCAAACGATCCATGACACTTCCTTTTTAATGCGACAAAACGAGCCGCGTCGATTGATACTCAACAACAGAGCGCATGGCAAGGCCCATTAACCCATCACCCTTTAAGGCGCTTTGTTCAAACATCACTCGATAGAGCCTAAGAGTCATGGGCATAAATTGGCCTAGATAACGCCTCAATTAACGCAGGTTAACCAAGGTTTGCATGATCGAATCCTGTGTTTTTATCGACTGGGCATTCGCCTGATAATTACGTTGCTGGGTGATCATATTGACGAGTTCGGCGGTCAAATCAATATTCGATTCCTCTACCGACGACGATTGCAACACCCCCAGACTGGAGCTTCCCGGTGACCCGACTAGGGCCGATCCCGACGCCGCCGTTTCTGTAAATTGATTGCCGCCCAATGAGCTCAAACCATTCGGGTTGGTAAAATTGGCTAAAACCACCTGCCCCAGATCACGCGCCTGACCATTACTGTAGTTGCCGTGAATAGTGCCATCGGCCCCCACACTGACACCGGTCAAACGACCCGAGGTATAGCCGTCCTGTTGAATACTATTCGCCCCAAAACTACTTCCGTATTGGGAGCTGCCGGTAAAATCAAAATTAAACGCCAAGGGCGTTGCGGCATTGTTCGTCGATCCCAAGTCGGTCATGACCTGATTAAGATTGATTGACATGCCAACGATTCCGTTCCCAGCGACTGTTTTATCCAACTGGCCGGAGGTCGTAAATTGGAGCGTAGGTGTGGTCAAAGTCACGTTCGCATCAGTTGTTCCATCAACATTGGCATGAATATTCCAAAGACCGGTCGTTGCCGTTTTAACCGCATAAATAGCCAAGGTATGGGCATTTCCGAGCGTGTCATAAATTGACAATGCGGTAGACCAGTTGTACGAATTAGTTGCCGGTGAGGCTCCGGCGGCCCATGTCGCAGTAGGGGGTGTTGCACGCGAATCAAGATTAACCGAAGCCTGGACGCCCTTGAGTGCGCCAGACCCCGCTCCAGTCGCTACAGGACTCTGATCGCCCGCATCCAGTTTGAG
>CAIWVX010000209.1 GCA_903916205.1 uncultured beta proteobacterium | reverse complement strand
TGCTTGCGGGTGCAATTTGCCGGGCTGTAGGCTTAAGAAAAGTCCTGCACGGCCTTAGCGCAGACCGAGTACATCCTGCATGTCAAACAGACCATTCGCCTTACCCGCCAAGAAGCGAGCGGCACGCAGACTGCCCAAGGCATAGGGCATACGGCTGCCGGCCTTGTGGCTGATCTCGACGCGTTCGCCAATGCCGCAATACATCACCGTGTGATCTCCAACGATGTCGCCACCACGCACGGTGGAAAATCCGATGGTGGACGGATCACGCTCACCGGTGACACCTTCACGTCCATAAATCGCGCATTTTTTAAGATCACGCTCAAGCGCTTTAGCAACCACTTCGCCCATGCGTAACGCGGTGCCTGAAGGCGCGTCGATTTTGTGTTTGTGATGTGCTTCGACAATCTCGATGTCGTAGCCTTCGGAGAGAATCCGGGAAGCGGTGTCGAGCAACTTAAAAACAACATTCACCCCAACGCTCATGTTTGGGGCAAATACAATCGGTATCTCACGCGCGGCCTCGGCAATGGCCTGCTTGCCGTGCTCATCAAACCCCGTGGTTCCGATGACGATAGCCACTTTATGGCGCAGACAAAAAGCCAGATGTTCAAGGGTTCCTTCAGGGCGAGTAAAGTCGATCAGACAATCGGCTCGGGCGATTCCCGCTTCAACATCAGAGGTAACCATCATGCCACAAGGCATACCAACTAATTCACCCGCATTTTTACCAATCGCCGGCGTGCCGGCCTGATCAATCGCCGAAACCAGTGTGACCTCAGCATCTCGCAGCGTCGATTCAATCAGCATTCGGCCCATACGACCGCTGGCACCCACAATAGCAATTTTCATTTAAGTCGCCTCAGAACCCAATTTTTTCCAGAATCTTCCTGAAGAAGCCCTTCTCTTCCAGAGGCGGCGGAACGGCGCCGGGGGCGATTGAACCCAAATCAATTTCTCGCGTGCGATTATTCGGCACCGCCGAAGCGTCAGCCCCCTGAGCCGCTGTTACGTCACCAATAACCTGAATTAGTTTGTTGTCCGCATCAAACAAAGTAGTGAGCTTCCTCATTTCCACTTCGCTGCTATTGCCTTTACGCAAACGATAAACGTAATCCCAGCGATTGGCATGGAACATATCCATCAGGACGGGCGTTCCTAGGATAAAGCGCACCTGATCTTTGGTCTGCCCTAGCTTCAGTTGGGACACCATTTCTTGCGTCAGGAGATTGCCCTGCTGAATGTCAATTTTGTACTCATTGACAATACGCGGCACATAAGAAGAACACCCGGAAATAATGGCCACTAAGAGGGCCGTTCTGGCAAGTCGAAAAAGAGTCATGCTTGAACTGTTTCTTTGAAAAAATAATCGGAGGTTTTTGTGCTGCAAGATAACGATAAATGAATGCATCGCAGCAAACAGTATCATAACCGATGACGTGTATTAGATGTTGCTCAGCGCAATAGTCACCTAAGAAAACGTTCGACCAACGTCGTCAAGCAAAAAAATCCAGCTGCCCACCCACTTTATCGCCCTGCCCCGCCTCACGATAAAGACGAGAGCTCGTTTGCTCAGAGCTGGAAAGTTGTTCGCGTTTCTGGGCGGCCAACTCGATCCGCGCTTCACTTTCCATGCGACCCGCTGCCGTCGCGACGCTCTGATCCTGTGCAGAAGGGTCGACCGGAGCCAAAGCAGTGGCCCGAATATGCTGCGCCTTGGGCACCGTTTCTTCAGGCGACCTTCCCGGAGAAGTGTCGATAGAAACCTCCCCTGCAACCGCATAACGCTGCTTATCTGGCCCCGTTTGGTACGTGTAACTTGGCCCGCTGATCACCAGATCGCGGCCCACCGCAAGATGAGCCTGCTCATGTTGCCGGACTTTCCGGTCAATTTGCTTGAGCTCCTCAACCTGCTGTAATTGTTGCGGCGTCAACTCAGCGGAGGCTTCTTTTTTTGAATTATCAAAACGAACACCGTCTGTCGTTGCAGAGTTCGCGCTCTTCAGTTTGGAGGCTGGAGCGTCCAAACGTGACGAACTCAGAACACTGTAACTGACCTGAATCGAACGGCTTCCTATGTTTTTAATCATTGCAGTAATGGTCTTTAAACCAACGAGCGTTATTTTCTCAGATTAGACGATAAATCGGTGATTCTCCAGTACCAAACTCAGGGCAACTACATCAAATTTCAGTCATGCCCAGAAGCAAGAAGATACTGAAATCAATTTGGTTGATGAGGATAACATTGTACAAAAAGTAGGTGCATGATGACCTGGAAGATCTGTGCTTGAGGATAAGAGAAAAAGTGC
>CAIWVX010000208.1 GCA_903916205.1 uncultured beta proteobacterium | reverse complement strand
CTGAACTACGACATCAAATACCGCCTCGGCCGCGACACCGAAGCGGGGGAGGATTGAATGAGTAAAACATTTGTAAGCGTCAATGATACGGTTCTGGTGGAGGTCATTGGGCGGGCCGAAAAGCGACTGGTCTTCATTGCTCCCGGATTGCGCCCCCCCGTTGCCAGCGCTCTGATCAGCGCCATGGCAGTCGTGCCGCATCCTGCCATTCACTTGGTGCTCGATGTGGACGCCGAAGTTTCCAGATTGGGCTACGGCGACAAGGATTTCAAAGGCATGGAAATGCTCCAGGCAGAAGCCGCCCGGCACAGCCTCACGGTAAATCATCATCCGGGCATCCGGATTGGATTGTTGATTGCCGATGAAACGACCTTGATCTACAGCCCCACGGCGGAGTCGATCGAGACGGAGAACCGGCAGCCCGACAAACCGAATGCCATTCTTTTGGAGGCCGAGTTACCCCAGTCCTTGGCAGATGCCTGTGCTCTCGGCGAAGACGGGCACGCAACGGTGGAAGTGGGCAAAGATGTCATCGATGCGCAGGCTGTCGCTGCCGTCAAACACGATCTGGCCGCACGCCCGGCCAAGGACTTCAACATCGCCCGCGCGGAACGCGTGTTCAGCTCCATGCTGCGATACGTCGAGCTTGAGATTGAGAAATACAAGTTGACCACACGCATCTTGCACCTTGATGCAGAAATATTTGGCGTCCGGGACGAGGCGGTTGCCCAGCGCCTGGCCGGCCAGTATCACCTCTTCTCAAAGACCGATTCCCTGACGGTGGAAATCCCCTTCGTCGGAGAAGATGCACAGCCTGATCCAAACCGACCGAAAGAGAAGTTTGGCCCGCTGAGCGTGGACAAGGAACGCAAGCGGATCAAAAAGCGTTTCATCATCGAGGCCGGAAAAAACCGGGCACTCATCCTCCGTCGCGACGTGGCCGCATTCGAGAAGGAGATCGAACGTCTGCGCAAGCGCATGGAACTCTACCGGGATGGGGTGCAATCGCAGATCCAGAAACGAATCGGAGAAATCGTTGCCGAACTCCTCGCCGCGCTCACCGAAACTCTCAAAAACAATCCACCGCCTCACTGGGCATCGCGTCATATCAACCCCACGATCACTGATGACGACGTAAAACGGCTTTTCCAGGAAGACATCCAGAAGGAGTTGGAAGCGGTGCAAACCGATTTCAACCCCAAAATCCGGATCGACTACAAAGAAATCACCTACGCCACCTTCGTGGACAAAGATTTCAGAGCATTGATCGAAAAGCGTTTCGGCAAAGAAGAGATCGCCCGCATTCTAGAAGAACACGACGCCGCGCCTGAACGGAGGAAGGAAAGTGCCGAATGAGACCGAGCCAATCATTTCTGCATTCCTACGTGTTCACGGCGGTGGAGTTGGATTTCATTCTGAACTACGACATCAAATACCGGCTTGGCCGCAGCACGGAGGAAGAGGAATGATTTTACCTCACTTTGACTTGATTGTGCAGTGCATGGATGTGGTGAAAGGTTTACCGATTGAATCTTGGGAGGAGCAGACGCGCCCGGTAAAGCGATCCTCTGGTTTGGTTGGGCGATGGGCCATTGATAAAGCCTTTCAAGCCGCCATTCTTTCATGCGGCGTGGAGTTTCCAAAAGATCGCTCTCTTATGAGCCTGCGCAATGCCTCTGGTGTAAACTTGGTTAAGGAGCAGCTTTTGCTTTTGGAGACTGTCGATCAAAACATAACATCTCATGAACCGGAGGAGACAGATGACTTGGAACTATACCTTGATTGTTGCCTGCTGGCGCGTGGTATCGTCGGAACCGTCCACCAGAGTTTGACTACTGCCGATGTTTTGGAGCGGAACCATAAGAAAGAAATGCCATGATCAACAAAATCACGATTCGGAATTTCAAACGACTCAAGGAAGCTGAAATTCCACTTGGTCAAGCTGTTGTT
>CAIWVX010000207.1 GCA_903916205.1 uncultured beta proteobacterium | reverse complement strand
CCAATATCTCAGCGCCGATCTTTGGCTCGCCCAACCCGACGGTTTTCCTCGCCAATCTTCAGGCCCGACGCGTGGACCTTGCGTCACATCGAAAGTGACTTTTTCGCCCTCTTTGAGGGTCTTGAATCCGCCCATAGTAATCGCGGAGAAGTGAGCGAAGAGATCTTCACTACCATCGTCCGGGGTAATAAAACCAAAACCCTTGGCGTCGTTGAACCACTTAACTGTACCTGTTGCCATAGTGCTACTTCCTTGAAAAATGTCTAAATCCGGGGGTTAGCCCGACTTTCATGTATCGAATTCAGCGCAAGCCGAACCAAAACATTCGTGCTTTTTACGCTATTTGAAGTGGATGCGTCAAGCATTTTGATGCGTCAAAATTTCCACACTGTGGTTTCTATGGTGAAAACCTAGGGATTAAACGGGTTTTACGCAAAGTGAAAGACTGGTTAAAATCAAGCTATGGCAAAACAGAATCAAGGTTCCTCGGTCTTGGAGGCAAAGCAAACTAATGTGGCTGCGCCTCCACTTTATTCCGTAATTTTGCTTAATGATGACTTCACTCCGATGGAGTTCGTTATCATTGTGCTGGAAAAGTTTTTTTCCAAAAATCGAGAACAAGCAACACAAATTATGCTCAAAGTTCATACGGAAGGTCGGGGAGTCTGTGGGATTTACTCACGCGATGTTGCCGCCACCAAAGTTGAACAAGTTAGTGTATTTGCACGAGATAACCAGCATCCTCTGGCGTGCGTAATGGAAGGGAACTGAATGATTGCGCAAGAACTTGAAGTGAGCTTGCATTTGGCTTTTGTCGAGGCCAGACAAAAGCGCCATGAATTCATCACGGTTGAACATCTTTTGTTGGCGCTACTGGATAATCCTTCTGCGGCTGAAGCCTTGCGCTCCTGTGCGGGTCACATCGAACATTTGCGGCGCGATTTGACGAGCTTCATTGTTGAGCATACGCCCAGTATTAGCGGCGAAGAAGAGATCGACACGCAACCAACGCTTGGTTTTCAGCGCGTTATTCAACGTGCCATTTTGCATGTTCAGTCTTCCGGCAAAAAAGAAGTTACCGGGGCCAATGTGCTCGTCGCGATTTTTGGCGAAAAAGATTCACACGCGGTTTTCTACCTCTTAAAACAGGGCATAACCCGACTCGACGTGGTTAATTTCATTTCCCACGGCATCGGCAAGATTCCTCAGAATACGGCACGAACCGAGCCGCATGAAACAAGTGCAGAAGGCGAAACGGCGAATGCCCCCGGCCCCCTAGAAAGCTATACGATCAACCTTAATGCCCTAGCTGTTCAGGGGAAAATAGATCCGCTAATTGGTCGTGATAATGAACTTGAACGGGTCATTCAAACCTTGTGTCGCCGCCGCAAGAACAATCCATTATTAGTCGGCGAAGCGGGGGTCGGAAAAACCGCAATTGCCGAAGGTCTAGCCCGCCGAATCGTCGAAAACAGCGTCCCAGAGGTTCTTGCCAAAGCCAATGTCTACTCGCTCGACATGGGTTCTTTGCTGGCAGGAACAAAATACCGGGGTGACTTCGAGCAACGCCTCAAGGCCGTTATCAAACAGCTCAGCGAAACACCTGACGCGGTTTTGTTTATCGACGAAATTCACACGCTCATTGGCGCGGGTGCGGCTTCTGGCGGCACCCTTGATGCCTCT
>CAIWVX010000206.1 GCA_903916205.1 uncultured beta proteobacterium | reverse complement strand
CTCTTTTACCCATTGATAGCGAGCACAACGCCATCTTTCAGTCGCTACCCCATACTTATTCCGGTGATATGCAACAAAGTGGGGTACGAGGATTGTTATTGACAGCCTCTGGCGGCCCTTTTCGCCAAGTTTCTCTCGCTGATTTAGCGCATGTCACACCCGATCAAGCTTGTACTCACCCTAATTGGGTCATGGGTAGAAAAATTTCAGTCGACTCGGCAACTATGATGAACAAGGGGCTTGAGTTGATTGAGGCGCACTGGTTATTCAATGTCCCCGTTGATAAAATTGAAGTCGTCATTCATCCGCAAAGTGTTGTTCATTCACTGGTGCAATACATCGACGGTTCAGTTATCGCCGAGCTGGGTAACCCGGATATGAGAACACCCATTGCCCACGCTCTGGCTTTTCCGGAACGGATTGTGTCAGGCGTGGCCTCGCTTGACCTGGTTAAAATCGCTATGCTTCAGTTCGAACGACCAGATTTTGAGCGTTTCCCGTGCTTAACGCTGGCTTATCGTGCGTTGCGCGAAGGCGAAAGCGTTCCTGCAACGCTAAACGCGGCCAATGAAATTGCCGTACAGGCTTTTCTCGATGAGAAAATTGGTTTTAGAGACATTCCAATTCTCATTGAAACAGTCATGAATAAGTCACCCATTGTGCCAATCACTTCGCTTGCTGATGTACTAGAAATCGATGCGGCGGCACGTTGTGTTGCCAAGCAAATACTTGATGAGTTAAATCATTCATGAACAATTTCATGTATTACGCTGCGGCTTTTTCCTTAGCTTTGGGTCTATTGATCGTAGCCCACGAAGGCGGGCATTTTATTATTGCTCGTCTGGTCGGCGTTAAAGTTCTGCGTTTTTCTGTTGGGTTTGGCCGCACCTTGTGGTCAAAGCGCATTGGCCGTGATAACACCGAGTGGAGTATCGGTTTATTCCCCCTCGGTGGTTATGTAAAAATGCTCGATGAGAATGAGGGAGAGGTTTCTCCCGATGAACTCCATCGCAGTTTTAACCGACAAAGTGTTTGGCACCGCATGGCCATCGTGGTGGCAGGCCCGCTGGCGAATCTATTGCTTGCCATTTTCCTTTATTGGGGCGTTTTCTGGCACGGTACAGACGAACCTAAACCACTGATTGGAACGCCGGTTGCAAGCAGCCCGGCGGCAAAGGCCGGTTTGCTAAATGGCGAACAGGTGCTGAAAGTGGGAGGAGATTTAATCCAAACTTGGCAGGATTTTCGCTGGGCACTCCTTCGACGTGTTGTCGATCAGGATTCAATCGAACTGGAAGTCATCAACGCCAACGCAGAAATTGCGATTCGCCATCTTGACGTTTCGCAAATCAGGAAAAATGGCTTAGAAGCAGATGCTTTAGAAAAATTAGGCCTTGTTTTTTATCAGCCAAAAATCCCGGCTGTCATTGGAAAAATAATCGAAGATAGCCCAGCGTCTATGGCCGGATTGAGGGTGGGCGATGATGTTGTGATGATCGACAACATCCCTGTAACCTCTTGGTCAGACGTCATACGCGAGGTCAGAAATTCGCCCGGTATACGCATGAATTTCCTCGTCGTGCGAGACCACGAAGAAATGTCCATCCAAATTACGCCGGCCAGCATCACCGATGAAGATCGGCATCAAATCGGTCGCATTGGTGCTGCCGTCAATCGACCTGATGCCATGAGAAGTGAGTTAATGATTACCGTTCGCTACGGAATACTCCCCTCGCTTGGCAAGGCTATTTACGAAACATGGGATAAATCGGTGTTCAGCCTAGTGATGATCGGGAAAATGCTCACTGGCGAGGTTTCATGGCGCAATATCAGCGGGCCGGTCACTATCGCAGATCATGCGGGACAGTCGGCCAAACTTGGATTTGACTACTATTTGAAGTTTCTAGCACTGATCAGCATCAGCCTAGCCGTACTGAATTTGCTTCCTATTCCGATTCTGGACGGGGGGCATTTGATGACCAATCG
>CAIWVX010000205.1 GCA_903916205.1 uncultured beta proteobacterium | reverse complement strand
TATCACATCCCCTTGAGCCAAGTCGTGCCATAGGCTATCTGTAAAGCCCATCATAATAGATGGTCTAGATGATGGTCCAGAGGTGTTGTATTGCTGACTGACATGAAGCTGAAGAAGCTGACCACCGAAGCGGGCCTGGTTGCTGCAGGAGGTGTCTCCGGGCTCTATTACAAGGCGGCGAGTACTGGCAGAGGCAAATGGGTGTTTCGCTATGTGTCGCCAACTTCAAAAAAGCGGCGCGACATGGGTTTGGGCGCATACCCTGAAACTGGTCTCGCCGACGCGCGCCGCATAGCGCTAGGTAAGCGTGAATTGCTCGCTAAAGGGATAGACCCGATCTCAGACCGTGATGAAGTCGATCAAACAAAAGATCTGGCAAGTCGTGAGCCAACATTTGCCGCAGCCGCTCGGCAACTGCACGTTTCGCTTGCTGAGGGATTCAATAATGTAAAACACAGCGCCCAGTGGCTTAACACACTTGAGACATATGTTTTTCCTCAACTGGGCGACCGCAAAGTCTCCGAACTTCGGGTTGCGGACTTCGCCGATGTGCTGCGCCCATTTTGGCTCACCAAACCAGAAACTGCTTCGCGTGTAAAACAGCGTTGTGCGGCCACAATGGATTGGTGCGTCGCAAACGGATACATCACGGCGAGCCCAGTTAACGTGGTGACTAAACTACTCGCTAAGCAACCGAGCAAGAGAGAGCGTGTCCAGCATCAACCAGCCGTGCCATGGGTTCACGTCCCTTCGGTGTATGCATCCCTCGCATCGTCTATGAGGCCAGCACCCAGCAGAGCAGCGCTGCGCTTTTTAATCCTAACGGCAGCTCGATCTGGAGAGGTTCGTGGGGTTACTTGGGACGAAATCGATTTTCAGTCGAAAACCTGGACTGTCCCGGCCGCAAGGATGAAGACAAGAGTGGCGCACCGTGTCCCCCTAAGTGAAGCCGCCCTCCAATTAATCGTGAACCAAGCAAATCTTAAGCTGCATGAGGTCTACGTATTTCCATCACGAAAGGGAGGTCCACTCAGCGACATGGCCCTCACCAAATTGCTTCGTGACAAGCAGGTCGCCAGCGGCGAAACAAACCGGGTCGCGACAGCACATGGTTTCCGTTCAAGCTTCAGAGATTGGGCGTCGGAAAACGGTTACCCACGCGATCTTGCAGAACGCGCGCTAGCACATATTATAAAGAACCAGTCTGAAGCGGCATACCACCGAACAGACCTGCTTGAGCAACGGCGGGATATGATGGGGCACTGGGCTACTTTTGTCCAAACTGCCCTTAGTTTTGAGGAGTATTAGTTCCCATGCCAACAAGAGAGCGTCGGCAAAAAGGGATCGACAAGAAGAAAGAAGATACCCGGCTAGAAGACAATTTCGGCCCCAGACCCAGTGTTTCCGAACCAAACCTTAACTCCGAACTAGGTGAGAATCTAGGCCGCTACAATTTGACGACGGTCAAATTCGATGAAAATGGCGATCCCTACCCAACTGGGATATTGGTGACCACAAATGACGAAAGGAAGCGAGGCTCACGCGAGACGGCAAATAATGCCGATTATCGATGCAAAGCGATCAAAAAGATAGCTGGACCGCTTTGGGGCCAGACAGAGAAACTAGACGAAATTCAACAACTGTGGTCACATGTTGAATTCATCTCGAAGAGGACGCTTCGAAGGTATTTCAAGCGATGCCCATAAAAAAAATTATGTTATGACAAGGCTCTAAGTGGCCCTCGCAGACCCCTGATACAAGAGGTTCCTAGTTGATTCGTGGAGCCTAATATGAACCCTGAACCCCAAGCAAACACTTATGACCGCGCTATACGCATTAGCGAGGTCCTTCACCGCATAGGCATTAGCCGCACCCATCTGTATCGGCTGATAGCGCGCGGCGATTTTCCGCCTCCCGTGCATTTGTCCGAACGGATCTCAATTTGGCGGCAGTACGACGTAGATGTTTGGCTCCAAGAGAAGCTCTGCGGTGCGCAATCGACAAGGTGTCGCCCAGCAAAACGCGTCCATACCGCAACCAAAGCCTGAGCAAAGGGACTGAAAATGAACAACACTGACAACTACGGCAGTCAAGCATTTCTTGATGGAATGGTGTCACTTTCGACGCAGCAGTTTATGGAGGAGAGGTTCGACAAAATTTGGGAATATGAGGCCAAGTCTACTGGGTCTCCGCCCATTGAAATACTCGTCTTAGCCACACGAATTGTGCTCGGATATGCTGATGCGAGTTTGACCATGGGACTGGTTTGCGAAGGCATCAAGGAGAAGTTGTTGAGGGAAATTGCCCTCACACCGCTTGATAAATTGCGCAAGTTCCCAACCGACCTGACCGATTTCTACATGGGTTATCAACTTGTTGAAATTCTCAAGGACGATCCCTACGGACCCCGCCCAACAAACCTTGACGTTTTGAAGCTTCTTCGCCGTAAACTTCTCGAAAAAGCGGAGATCGCACAATGAACTCGGAACCACTAAAAAATGAAATATTGCCCAACTTCATGCAGTTATTCACCGAACCTGATGAAGTAACCCCAGTCATTAACACGTATGTCACGGCAGGATGGCAACGCGGTTCGAACGGTCGTCTCTCTAGCTGTTTCAAGAACGCCATTCTCGCGATGCAGCATCTCGGTATCAGGAGCCGACGAGATGAATTCTCTGGGCATATAATGTTAGGGAATGCCAAAGCACCGATCCTGCCAGACCTTTACGTCGGGCGACTTAATGACGAAGCAATGAGCTACATCAGGAAGTTGATCTTGGATAAACTTCAATTCGATACCTCAGAAAAGCATCTTCATGCTGCCGTTAAAGCGCTCGCAGAAGAGGATCGGTTTAACCCAGTGACACTATGGCTGGATTCCTTGGTGTGGGATGGTGAGAAGCGGCTTGGGTTTTGGTTGGCAGAAGTGTGTGATGCGGACGCTTCACCCATAAATTGGGCGATCGGTCAGATCCTCATCTTAGCGATGGTAGCGCGCGCCTACTATCCTGGGACTAAATATGACACATGTGTAATTTTTGAAGGCTCCCAAGGCGCGGGCAAGTCTAGCCTAGCGCGGGCACTTGCAGCCGGTCCACATGATCACGACTATTTTCTGGACACCCCTGGCCTTATCAACATGAACGCAAAGGAACGTGGCGAGCTTTTGTCAGGGAAATGGGTCGTCGAACTCAGTGAATTGG
>CAIWVX010000204.1 GCA_903916205.1 uncultured beta proteobacterium | reverse complement strand
TCAAGCCCGACAGGCGGCTAGCGTTGGCATGATCCTTTTCTGGCTGGCATTTGCGGTTTTGTGGTTTGCCACACTGGGTCAGCGCGCCTTGATTCACCCGGACGAAGGCCGTTATGCCGAACTCTCACTGGGTATGCTCCAGTCGGGAGACTGGATCACGCCTCGGCTCAACGCCATTCTGTATTTTGAAAAACCGGCGTTACCGTACTGGATGGGGGCCATTAGCTTTCAAATTTTTGGCATCAACGAATTTGCCGCACGCTTCTGGCCCGGCCTGACGGGGCTGCTTTCAGTGCTTGCCGTCGGACTCACGGGGCAGCGCCTGTGGGGAACCGGGCACTATGCCGCACTGGTCATGGCCGGAACGGTCTGGGTGATTATCAACAGCCACTTTCTGAACCTAGATACCGGCTTGATGTTCTTCTTGACGCTGACGCTTTGTGCCTTTCTGTGGTCTCAGCACGACGGCGCTTCGCCCGCCGAAAGACGTTATGGCATGTGGCTCGCCTGGGCGGCGATGGCCGGAGCCACCTTGACCAAAGGCTTAATTGGCTTGGTCATTCCTGGTGGCACACTGGTTCTGTACAGTCTCATCAACGGGCAGTGGACGGTGTGGCGACGTATGCACTGGCTATCGGGTGCCCTTCTTTTTCTGGCCCTGAGTGCGCCATGGTTCTGGCTGGTATCCGAGCGCAATCCTGATTTTGCCCGCTTCTTTTTCATCCACGAACATTTTGAGCGATTTTTGACCAGCACCCATCGGCGAGTCGAACCTTTCTGGTACTTTGTTCCGATTTTGCTTTTGGGCTTTCTGCCGTGGACTTCCTTACTGCCACGCCTGATCCGCGAAAGTTGCTTGCGCCGCGCAGGGTCAGGTTTTCAGGTCGAGCGTTTTCTGTTGGTCTGGGCCTTTCTGATTTTTGCCTTTTTCAGCGCCTCGGGATCTAAACTGCCGTCTTATATCCTGCCGATGTTTCCTGCTCTGGCGCTGCTTCTGGGGCAGACGCTGTCGCGTGCTACGCCGGCCTCACTGAAAAAACACCTGTGGCTTCCACTGATTCTCTGGTTTCTGATGGCTTGTGCCACGTTCTTGGTTGATTACGCCGTCACCGACGCCGGAACCCCGGTCGCGGTTCTACGTCATTTTGCAATTTACCTGTCGCTCGGTGGCGTGGGATTTATACTGTGCGCTGTTTTTGCTTGGCGCTCACTCTCACACGGTAAAACCTTGCCGGCGATCATGCTGCTGGCTAGCGGCAGCCTGTGGGGCGTCTTGATGGCCAGCGCCGGACATGATGCGATTGGGCAACTCAAAAGCAGCAAATATGTTGTTGAACAGATCAGAAAGCACCTTCAGCCGGATAGCGAAATTTTTTCTATTCGTAGCTATGATCAAACGTTCCCTTTTTATTTGCAGCGGCCCGTCATTCAGGTGGATTATCGTGATGAGTTTTCTTTTGGACAGAACGTTGAACCGGATAAAGCCATTCAATCCATCGCCCAATTCATTAAGCGCTGGCAAGCCGCGCCACAGGCCATGGCGATGATGGAAGAAGAAACGTTTAACGAACTACAAAATCAAGGAATAGCGATGAACCCCGTCTACCGTGATGTGCGCCGCGTGGTCGTGATCAAACCATGAAACTGCTTGAATTTTCACTGATTCTCTTTGGCGTGTTGCTGAACGCCTTGGCCCAGTTGCTGCTGAAGGCCGGGGTTCGCCAGATGGGGCATTTTGATTTCACCTTCGCTAACGCTTGGCCGGTAACGACCACTCTGGCGACCAACTTCCCGGTGATTGGTGGCTTGAGCTGCTACGTGGTGAGTGTCGTGGTCTGGATTTTGGCCTTGTCACGGGTTGAAGTCAGCATGGCCTATCCCATGCTGTCGATTGGCTACGTGCTCAATGCCGGGCTGGCCTGGTATCTTTTTGATGAAGCCGTCGGGCCGCAGCGTTTGCTGGGGATTGGCGTGATTATCATCGGCGTAATTATGGTGGCGAGAAGTTGAGCCGATGGACATGCTGCCTTTTACCCGACCTGATATTGATGAAGAAACCATCGCCAGTGTGGCGGAGGTTCTCCGCTCCGGCTGGCTGACCACCGGCCCGAAATGCCGTGAACTGGAAGACGCTCTGTCTACGCGCGCCGGTGGCCGCCCAGTCAGACTGGTTAATTCGGCCACCGCCGCGCTTGAATTCGCCTTGCGTATTGCCTGCGTTGGGCCGGGCGACGAAGTCATTACCACCTCACTGAGTTGGGTCGCCACCGCCAACGTGATTCTGGCTGTGGGGGCCACGCCGGTTTTTGTTGACATTGATCCGGCCACCCGCCTGATCGACCTTGAACGCGTCTCCGCCGCGATCACTGAACGTACCCGGGCGATTATTCCGGTCGACTTGGCTGGATTGCCGGTCAATCGCGACATTTTGTACGAAATAGCCAGCCGACATGGTTTGCGGGTCATTGAAGATGCCGCCCAGTCGCAGGGCGCACGCTGGAATGGGCGCGAATTAGGTTGTTTTGGCGATTTAATCGCCTTCAGCTTTCACCCGAACAAGAACATGACCACCGGCGAAGGCGGTTGCCTCGTGATGAACTCGGAGCAGGAAGCCCGGCAGTTCGAGAAACTACGGCTGCAAGGCGTTACTCGCAATGCTGATGGCACCTATGACTGTGATGTCCTCGGCGGCAAGGCCAACCTGACGGACATTGCGGCGGCCATCGGCCTCGGCCAGATCAAGCGGCTTGACGCTTTTAATCAGCGCCGACGTGAATTGGCCCGTCTGTATTTTTCCAAGTTTGACGGTTTATCAAGGCTTCAACTGGAGTTACCTCTGGCTGATTTTGAGCACAGTAATTGGCATATGTTTCAGGTTTTACTGCCAGCGTCCCTCGCCAACCAACGCGGTGAACTCATCCGCCGGATGCGTGAAACCGGGATCGCAACCGGAGTACACTACCCGGCGATCCACCAAACCGCCTTGTACAAAAATCTTGGATTGGCTAACGCCCACTTGCCGCATACCGAATCAGTGGCTTCGCGAATCCTGA
The DNA here is from genome assembly GCA_903916205.1 of uncultured beta proteobacterium. Lineage (GTDB taxonomy): Bacteria > Pseudomonadota > Gammaproteobacteria > Burkholderiales > Rhodocyclaceae > Propionivibrio. The sequence continues at coordinate 233 of CAIWVX010000204.1, read as the reverse complement.
CGCTGCCGCTCTTTCCGGCGATGCAGGAGGCCGATATTGATCGCGTAGTCATCGCGCTAACCCAAGGGCTTGATCACCTAAGCCATGAAAAGACCCTCGCATGAGCACTCCGAAACTGTCTGTCGTGATCCCGGTTTACAACGAAGAAGCTACGCTGGAAGCGTTGTTCACGCGGCTATACCCGTCGCTGGATGCTTTGGGTCAGCGTTACGAAATCATCTTTATCAATGACG
>CAIWVX010000203.1 GCA_903916205.1 uncultured beta proteobacterium | reverse complement strand
TGCAACATAGGTCAGCGCCGCTTCGGTGACTTTGACAATCACCGGTTGCGCTGGATTGCGCTCTGCGTATACGGCCACATCAATCTTAATCGATGTTCGCCCAACCCTAACAATTTTGGCATACAAACTCACGATATCGCCAACCGACACAGGCTGCTTAAACGAGAAACTATCGACCGAAACCGTCGCCACCCGCCCACGCGCCCGTTGCATCGCCAGCACGGCACCGGCAACATCGACTTGTGCCATGATCCAGCCACCGAAAATATCACCGTACATATTGACGTCAGCCGGCATCGGCACCACCCGTAAAGTTGGCGAAATATCAGGAAGAGTTACGGCGTGGTTAATTTGATCTGTCATTACTCTTCTCTAAAACATTAGGTTGTAAACCGGTAAAAAGACGGGCTTGATAAACGAACTGGATTCCGGGTCAAACTCACTGCTGTCGGGAAATTTTCTCATAAAAGTTTTTAATTAACAGATCTGACGTAAATAAATCATGCTTATTGGTGTGGACGACTTCAACTTGCGAGAAACTGCGCAATAAGCGCCTGATGCCACCCCTAGGCCATACAGATGATGTCTATGAAAACTCAATTTTCCTGCATCAAAGTCAGCTCGTCATCAGCATGACGCAGACGAATAGCCAAGGTTTTAGCCAGACGTGAAATCATGACGAAGGCGATGCGTTTGTGTTCTTCTGCTAAGGCGTTGAATTTATCGGGAGCCAGCACAAATAACTCGCTTGCCACCAAGGCGATGGCGTTGTTGCCGCGAGGTCGTTGGTCAAGAAAGGCCAAACCACCAAAAAACTCGCCCCGACCGAAGGTGGCAATATGACACAGGCGAGAACTGCCGCCGACATAGCCCATGATGTGAACTTCACCACTGCGAATTAGATAGAGATTGGCATCGGTATCGCCGCGAGCATAGATCGTTTCTCCGGCCTGAATTGAGCGTACTTCCATACAATTTCGGATGTCCGTCAGCGTCTCGGGTTTGCTGCCTTTGAACAGTTCGATTTCATGCAACTCCAGTGGCGGCAATAGGGCGGTGGGCGTTCCCACATCGCCCAAAAGCGCATCCTCAACCCACTCGATAGCGCCTTCCAATGTGGGCATAATGATCAGTGACTTGCCGTCAGGAACCAATCCGGAAAGCTCCAGAAATTCTTTGAGATTGCGACCATTAGGAAGGCTTTCACGGACATTCGACAGCAGCAGTGGCACCGAACGTTCGGCTAGAATGTTGCGCACCAAATGGAGCATGTGCGCGGCCGTGACATCGACCGATTGCACCCGTTGCATATCGAGAATCAAAAAATCAGTTTTTACAAGCTCCGGTTCAAGTGTTATATAAAGCTGATGGGTTGTTCCAAAGAAAAGGCTGCCTTGTAATTCGATAATTACGGCGGAATTTCCGCGTTGCTCAAGAATCAGCATTTCAGCTTCAGGGCGATACCACGTTGATGAACGCTGACCGACGAAACTCTTGCGCCGCACCACGTTGCCTCCGACCTGTTCGCGCAGAAAAAGAATGATCGACAAAGCCACGCCGACGGCTGATGCCGCAATCAGTCCAACAAAAAGCGCCACGCAAACCACCGCCAGCACCACAGAAAAATCGAGCACGGTGGCGCGTGATTCAAGAAAACGCAGCGGATCGGTATCAATCATGCGCAAACCCACGACGATCAGCACACCGCTCAAAGTAGCCACCGGAATCCAAGCCACAAAGCTCCCCAGCAGCAAGGCCACAACCAAGGTCATCACGCCTTCAACGATGCCCGAAATACGGGTTTTCGCGCCACTGCTTAGATTAACCAGACTGGCTCCCATCGTGCCGGCACCGCACACGCCGCCAATGGTCGACGCCACGACATTGGCAAAGCCTTGAGCCGCCAGCTCACGATTGGGATCATGACGGGTACGTGTCATCTGATCGAGAACCACACAAGTTTTCAAGGTGTCAATGGACAGCAGCGCCGCCAGCGTCACGGCACTACCGACTAATCCCGCCACCTGAGAAAGTTTGAGTTCTCCGATCTGACTCCAGCGATGGGTAATCAATTCGATATAACCTTCTCCAGAGGCGCCCACTGGCCCGATGACCAAGGGATTACCAGAAAGTTGAAGCATTGAAGTGTCATTACTGGCGATGCCCGCATAGGTCAAAACGCCCGCTAAAATGCCAATAATTGTCCCCGGAACGGCCTTGGTTATTTTGGGGGCCAGCAGCATCGCCGCGACCGTCATACTGCCGATGAACAGACCTCGCCAGTCCCAGATGTGCGGGCTAAGTAAAGCCTCAAACCAGGATGTTCCGGGCGGCGCTCCGGCAAATTTTGGCAATTGGCTGCCGATGATAATCAGGCCAACGCCACTTAAATAACCACTGACCACGGGGTAAGGAATATATTTGATCAGCTTGCCAATGCCGAGAAAGCCGATAAGTATCTGAATTAACCCAGTGAGAATGCCCAACACGGTCATCATCAAAACAATCGGGATGGGCTGCACGCCCTGTGCCACCAGTTGAATAGCGAAGGCAGAAAGTACCGCAGCGGCAGGCGCACAGGGCGAACTGATTAAGCGATCTGTTCCGCCAAAGGTTGGCGCAATCAGACCCAGCGCCGTCGCCCCAAGAATCCCGGCCAATGCCCCGAACGCGGCGTACTGAGGACTAATGGCTGAATAAATAGTGACACCAAAAGCCACGGAGGCCGGCAAAGCCACCAACATGGCGGCAACCCCGCCCCAAAAATCCCCCGAGTTTTTCATCCATGTTCCTGAAAATTGGCGCATTCATTGTTCCCCTATTTAGACGACTAGCCGTTACCTGTTGACCGATTTAACACCATTAAGTGCGGTGATTGGCAATCAAGCCGGTTATCGCGATGTCACAAGTGTGCGCAATTTAGCCCGGTTCTCTTCCGACAACACCAGCGCTACACGCCCGCCCTTTCTCGCCATGATCGCTCCCATCCTTTGTGTGCGAGCATTATGGTAAAAAAATCAGAGTCATAAGTCACCACGCCAAGTTCGGCACAGGAAATCGAATTTTTCAGAGTGTTTTGGCCGCTTTTCGAGAAGGAATTGAACGT
>CAIWVX010000202.1 GCA_903916205.1 uncultured beta proteobacterium | reverse complement strand
TCGCGCACCGGATCGTTGCCCCGGAACGAAAACGAGACATTGGAAACGCCGCCAGAAATCTGCGCATACGGCAGATTGGCGCGAATCCAGCGACAGGCTTCGATGAAATCCACCGCGTAATTGTTGTGCTCTTCAATGCCGGTGGCAATGGCAAAAATATTCGGGTCGAAAATGATGTCTTCCGGCGGGAAGCCGATACTCAGCAGCAGCTCATAAGCCCGCTGGCAAATCTCGGTTTTGCGGGCGTAGGTGTCGGCTTGACCGGCTTCGTCGAAGGCCATAACCACCACCGCCGCGCCGTAACGCAGCGCCAACTTGGCGTGATGCAGGAAAGCCGCTTCGCCTTCCTTCATCGAAATCGAATTAACGATGCCCTTGCCCTGAATGCACTTGAGACCGGCCTCGATGATTTCCCACTTCGACGAGTCGATCATAATCGGCACACGAGAAATGTCCGGTTCGGAGGCGATCAGTTTGAGGAAGCGATCCATCGCCGCCTTGCCGTCGAGCATCGCGTCGTCCATATTGATGTCGATCACCTGCGCACCGTTCTCGACTTGCTGACGGGCGACGGCCAGCGCGTCGTCAAGACGGCCTTCAAGAATCATCCGCGAAAAGGCTTTCGAGCCGGTCACGTTGGTGCGCTCGCCGACGTTGACAAACAGCGATTCCTTGCCAACGTTGAACGGCTCCAAGCCCGAAAGACGCAGCTTCTTTTCAAGCTCAGGAATAACCCGAGGAACAATCCCGGCCACGCCTTGAGCCATCGCCGCGATATGTGCTGGCGAGGTGCCGCAGCAACCGCCAACGATATTCACAAAGCCGTGTTTAGCCCAATCGACAATTTCTAGCGCCAGTTGCTCGGGCGTTTCATCGTAGCCGCTGGAAGAGAGCGGATTGGGCAAGCCAGCATTCGGGTGCGCCGAGACAAAGCAATCGCAGATGCGCGAGAGTTCTTCAACGTACTGGCGCAACTCCCCGGCACCGAGTGCGCAGTTAAGGCCGAAAGACAGCGGGCGGATGTGGCTGAGCGAATTCCAAAAGGCTTCGGCGGTCTGCCCGGAAAGCGTGCGGCCCGAAGCGTCGGTAATCGTTCCCGAGATCATCACCGGCCAGCGCCGACCCATCTTGTCGAAAAACTGTTCAATCGAAAACAACGCGGCTTTGGCGTTGAGCGTGTCGAAAATAGTTTCCACCAACAGCATGTCGGCACCGCCGTCAGTCAGCCCACGGATAGCTTCGGTGTAAGTGCCTACGAGCTCGTCAAAGCTCGTGTTGCGGTAGCCCGGATCGTTCACGTCAGGCGAGATCGAGGCCGTGCGCGAAGTCGGCCCGAGCACGCCAGCGACAAAGCGCGGCTTGGCCGGGTCTTTGGCGCTAAATTCGTCGCACACTTCGCGCGCCAGTTTGGCCCCCGCCACATTCAGTTCATAAACGAGGTTTTCGAGCTGGTAATCAGCCTGTGAAACCGCCGTGGCGTTGAAAGTATTGGTTTCAAGAATATCCGCCCCGGCCGCCAGATACTCCGCATGAATGCCACGAATAACCTCAGGACGGGTCAGCAACAGCAAATCATTATTGCCTTTGAGATCATGCGCATGATCGGCAAAACGCGACCCGCGATAGTCGGCTTCCTGCAACTTATGGCGTTGGATCATCGTCCCCATCGCCCCGTCGAGAATGAGAATGCGCTGTTGCAAGAGGGCGGTGAGTTCGGCGCTACGATCTGGCTGCATGAAGAACCTCAAAATAAAAAACCCGTTCAGCACTGTTGGCGAACGGGTTTCAGAAATGTATCGTAGAAGCCCGCTTTAGCCAGTTTTTTAACGCGCTTGCAAGCTGAACTTCAAATCGGCGCGCGCCGGGCAACCCGCCCAGTCGAGGCCGCGAATCTACGCGCCAAGCTGTTGATTGTCAAGCTATAGGCTTATTAAACAGAACATTTTTGCCGTCCGTGGGGTGGATGAAAACGGCAAAGCCGTACGGATATATCGCGATCACCCAAGTCGGTGATGACGACTTGCCAAAAAGTGCCGCAAATTGTGTCTGGGAGGTGCCGTCCGAGTTGCTCAAGAGACATGACTAGATGATTTTCAGAGCACAGCTTTATGTCTCATCTGCCCGGAAAAACGTTGCCTATCGCCCATTTTGATCACGATAGCCGTAGAGTGTCCCCAATCTTTTCTTTGCGCCCCTTTCGCTCGGCGCTGCGAATAAATGCATAACCCTTCACCACAGAGACACGGAGGCACAGAGGTTTCGCAGAGGAGACTCTTTAGAACGAGGGTTTCCTTTGCGTCTTCTCTGCGTCTCTGTGCCTCTGTGGTGGATTCTAATTTTTTTCACAAACTCGGCGCGTCCGCATGCGCAAAAACCTTGCGCATCCTACCCAAAACTGAAGTCCGACAGCCTATTTACCGTCTCAAGCGGCTTCTAGTCCAATCACCAGTCGTTTTCCAAGCAACGCCACGGCTTGCGCAATACGCGGTAGTTTGGACGCATAGTGTGGGTCAAGCAGTCGTCGGACTTCTTTTTCGTCCACACCGAGTTGCTTCGCCAGTTGAACGTTCGTGACCTGTGCTTCCTTCATCGCCACATAGAGAGCCGCTTTTGCCATCGTCTCGGCAGGGGGTGAAACTCGGTACTCACCATGTCGAACTTCACTCGGCGGGGGAAATGAGCATTTCCCCTGCATATAAGCCGCAAATACCTCATCCATCGCGTCAGCCGCTTCCGCAAGTGCATCGGCCCGATCTTCGCCTTGAGTGACCAGTTGCGGCAAATCGCGGCAGGTCACCACAAATCCACCTTCATCCGCCGGTGCCAGCGTTACCGCGTATTCAAATCGTTCCATTTAACACCTCACAAATCAGATGGTTTAATGCCGAGCGCTTTCATCTTTCGGATAAATTCGTTCCCAGTCATTCGTTAATTATCGGACGTTTTCGTCCGCTTTAAAAGGCTTAACCCCTCACCACAGAGACGCAGAGGCACAGAGGTGTCGCAGAGAAAAACAAGGGTTCCTCCGCGTTTTCTCTGCGTCTTTAGTGCCTCTGTGGTGGATTTTTAATGATTCCTCACAACAAACAACAGGGCGCAAACGGCAAGGGCATTACCCACGGCGATGTTGTAACTTTGCAACAAAACGAGCTGGCGCTAAGCCAAAAATCGCCTTCAGGCTTGTCGTGAGCCGTGTGCTTTGGCATCATCCGTCCAACTTCTCATCACTGAGAGGTCCAGTTTAGTGGTGCATGAGCACTGCTGACCTTAACCCTAGAGGAGATTCACAATGCAAAAGAAAATTATCGCACTGGCCGTTGCTGGCCTAGTTTCAGGTGCTGCGTTCGCTCAATCGAACGTCACCATTTATGGTACCGCCGATTTCACGTTTGATCGCGTTAAGGCTAGCAATCAAGTCGGCAGTGCAACCACGTTCTTAGACAACAACCGCGTTACTGCCAACTCTTCCATTCTTGGTTTCAAGGGTGAAGAAGCACTGGGTAATGGCCTGAAGGCTCTGTTCCAGTTTGAAGGTACTGGTGGTGATGGGACAGCTAATGCCTTCTCGTTCAACCGTGACACATTTGCCGGGATCTCGAGTGACAATATGGGTACGGTTGTTGCGGGTCTGCTGACCGGCCCAACCCGTGCTTTGGGCGCTGCCATTGATGTCAATGCCGGTGCAACCGGCATTTCCGCAAACTCTGGTTTGCTCGGAAAATTTGGTGGACTTTTGACGAACGTTACGAC
>CAIWVX010000201.1 GCA_903916205.1 uncultured beta proteobacterium | reverse complement strand
CTGGTATTTCCAGACCGCACGTTCTTGCAAGCTCTACGACTTCACCCGCCAGTGCTGGACCGACTACAAAGGTCGCGCCACCAGCCAGCCGCCGGTGGGTTTGGCGGCTTGATTCGCGCTGTACTTCAATGAAAAAGCCCCGACAGGGGCTTTTTTTATGGCGGCTGATTTGTGTGTACGGCTTTAAAGTGAAAGCGCTCGCCAATGGCTGCGTTAAATAAAATAATTTAATCTTTAGGGTGATAGAAGGTATATTTTCAAATACTTTTTTATAAAATACCCATTGTGAAAACAGACTCGCCCTGTCCTTCATAGTTGCCTTTGGCAAGCCCAAAACAACCCTAGAAAGCCGAACGCCACCCGAAGGTGGCGCCGTCTCTTTGCACGTGGAGCCATCATCACGCCAGGTGAGAGCGGGGCATCCACAGACTTCAGATGAAGTCTAACAGATAGAACCATGACTGACACGCATATTCACCTCGTCCACTTTTGGGCCCGTGCCAGGATCGCCGGGTATCGGAGCTTTCTTAAGCTGACGAACAATACGGAAGTTCGTAGAGCCTATGCTTGGAATTACGCGATTTCAGCAATGGTTTTCCCCTTGCTGGGATGTGTGGAAATGCATTTAAGAGATACGGTCCACCGTGTCATGTCTAAGCGGTATGCCCCCTCTGGAGCGGCGGGCCACCATGGGTACGCTTGGTATGACGATGCGCAGACGCAACACTACCCATTTGTCAAAGAGGCCAAGGCATCAATAGATGCAATCTTGTTGGATAAGAAAACGCTGCTTAGGAAGATGCCTCAGCCTACAACTGATGATGTTATTGCGGCTTTGACATTTGGCTTCTGGACTAACTTCTTTAGAACCCTGTCTCCTGTAGATGCGCCGCACGTCATACCGCAGATCTTTTCGAATCACCCCATAAAGAACGGTAAGCAGTGGGGCAATCCACAAAATAGGCATCAGCTTGGAGTGCATTTACAGATCGCGAATACATTCCGTAACCGGGTGGCACACCATGAGCCATTGTTCAAATTTAGGTTTCAAGGCGCGTATCCTAAAACACTGTCAATCGGACTGAGCAATTTGCGCGGTTGCATAGATAACTGCTTGGTCATCAGCGGATGGATTGATGTTGCTGCTGAAAATGCGCTGCGTCAATCGGACTGGTTCCAACACTTTCAGCACTTGTCGACCGAAACCTGTTTCAATGATTGGATTAGAAAAGGGCTCCCACCAGCGCACAGTTATTTCGTTTGAAAGTTTTTTCTGTAGCGCTTCTGTTGATGAGGTTCAAGAAAGATCCTCATCAACAGTAGTGCTAAACAGTTTTGTTTCACTACTCCCGGAAATTCAGCCCGCCGCGCGCTTCATCAATATCTCAAACGCGGGCAAGGTTTTGCCTTCCAGCACTTCCAAAAACGCGCCGCCGCCGGTAGAGATGTAACCGATGTCTTTTTCAATGCCGTACTTGGCAATCGCCGCCAGCGTGTCGCCGCCACCGGCAATGCTGAACGCAGAGGAAGTGGCAAT
>CAIWVX010000200.1 GCA_903916205.1 uncultured beta proteobacterium | reverse complement strand
CCGTTTCGCCGCCGTAGCAGTCGATGATCTCAAGCACGTCCTCGCCGGAATTGCGCCACCTTCCGCGCATCAATTTCTCGAAAATCATGCTGGCGGAATCGGGTAACTGAGGTTTTTAGGTTGAATGCTTAAAAAGTTAAATCGTGTTGAAGCCCCCGGCAAAGTCGGGCGATGACCTTAATGAGTGAAACTCATGTCATATGTCTGTTGCACTTCAGATTTGAGTGCGCCAAGGTTAAACTTGGGCATATTGAAAACAAGGAACAGCATGCGGCGGCTTAAAATTTCTCATGTTACTGAGTATTATTACTCGACACCGGTGTCGCTTCAGCCGCACCGTTTGCGTTTGCGTCCACTGGAAAGTCACAGTCTGCGGATTGAAGCGTCGACTCTGGAGATTTTTCCGACACCTTCTGTCTGCTGGTATCGCGACGCGCTGGGGAATTCGGTGGCGACGGTTAGTTTTGGCGATGTGTCGACGACTTTGCGCGTTTTAAGTGAGGTGGAAATCTCCGTTTATGAGGATGCGCCGCTTGATTTTCTGATGGAGAATTATGCGATTAACTTTCCCTTTGACTACGCCATTGACGAGCAATCTGATCTTGCGCCTTTTGAACAGAATGTCTATCCGCTCGATCGTCCGCAGGTGCTTGAATGGCTGGATGGACTGGGCTTGTTGCAACGACCAATTGAAACCTTGGTGCTGTTGTCGGCGCTAAACTGCCAAATTGCTAATACGTTTACTTATCAGATTCGAGAAGAAGAGGGCGTTCAGTCGCCCGCCAAAACCTTGGCTTTACAAAGCGGTTCATGCCGCGATTTCGCCGCGTTATTCATTGAAGCCTGCCGTTTTATGGGGTTTGCCAGTCGCTTCGTTAGCGGCTATTTGCACATGCCGGATAACGAAACCGGAAACGCCACGACCCACGCGTGGGCCGAAGTTTATTTGCCCGGTCCCGGATGGAAAGGCTTTGATCCAACGAGTGGCCTGATCATCAGCAATCATCACATCCCGGTGGCGGTGGCACGTCATCCCGAAGCGGTTCCGCCGGTCTCCGGGAGCTACATTGGGCCGCTTGGGCAATTGCCGGGATTGATTGTGTCGGTGCGTGTCAGCGAGATTTGAAGACGCTGGACGTTTTTCTGACTACGGTTTGTCCACGGGCTTTCTGGCCAGTTCTTCCTGAGGTAAATCGCCGAATAGACCGGGGGAATAGATGATTTCTATCGTCTGTTGAGAAGGCACGGCTTGGTTGTCGCGGATGCCTGGTGAAAATTTTGCGCTCTTGAATGCGGCAACCGCTGAGTTGTCAAATACGCCAACGGGGGATGACTCTACGATACTGACATGATCGAGTTCGCCATCGGCGTTGATGAGTAGCAAGAGTACGACGCGCCCTTTTTGGTTCTTGGCTTCAGCGGGGTAGGGTGGGGCGATGGGTGAGCGTGGGCTGGGGGTTAGGTAGAGTTCGTGTGAGCGAAAATAGTGCCGGTCGGGGCGGCTGTCGTGAGGCGGCGATTCAAATGGAAAGGGGATTAAAGCGGGGATTAAAGCGGGAATAAACGCGGGAATCACAGTGCGGCTCAGTGTTTCGCTCGGACTGGGCGTTGCGACTGACGGCTCATTCACTCCGTTCGGCAGGGTGACTAGGCTGACCTCTAAGGCGGCGGGCCGATTGATTGGCGTTTGACGGGGTTCATGCGCAAGATTTACCTGCCCCATGACCGCCCCGGATAGCGCGTGCAAAGCCAGTGATGCCAAGCCCGCAAGGCTCAGTCGGAGAATTCGATTCCAAATCATGGGGGTCATGAGTTAGTCGCTCTCGCGGAATGGATTCTTAGTATGACGATTAGTATATTTCGCGCCAGCTAACACGTTTGCCTGCGAGTGGTGGGACATCGAAGGCGGCGTCTTTGGGTTGAATTTTTGCATTTTGGTCACTGACAATAACCACTGTTTTACCGTCGGGTAAGCGCACGATGTTGAAGCCGACGATCAGAGCGTCGGGGATTTGTACGCCGACGGTGGTCGTGGTGGCGATTGCCGAGCCGCTGGCAAAGTCGAAAAAGTTAAGCCAGCCGTATCCGCCGATATTGCAATTGTCGCCGGTGGGTACGTTACTGGCGACCACCAGTGTTCCCAATTGCAATTTCATGTCAATGCTGACGCGTTCTGAAGCGCCGCTGCCTGAGATGGGGTCAGGAAGATCGACATACCATCCGGCGCTGGAGTCGCATTGTGCGGTACAGGCGACGGTGCGCGTTTGCGCAGAGCCGGTGCCGACATGAGTGAGCGTCATTTGGCGCAGCGTGGTGCGCAGATTGCTTACGGCGGAGGCGGTCATGGGGTCTTTTATGGCGTAGATCGATTGCCTCTGGGTGCTGGTCTGATCATTGTTTGCCGCACTTGAAGATAGATATTTTCCGGTGCCAAGCATAACGTAGGGCTGGTCATTCACCATCGCCAGTTCTGGGCGCGTCGTCACGGCTTGCGGGGTATTGTTTGCATCGACCAAGGTGGCTAGTCGCGTGGCTTCGCGGCCAGAAGGCTCAAGGGTGTTGTTGATGTCAAAGCGCCAAACGTTACCGAGTAAGTCGCCGCCATAAACTCGTGTCGCAGAATTGTTGGTGAGCGGATTGTCGACCCAGGCTGAAATCCGATTGAGGCCGCTGGGGGTGCTGCTGGAGCCGACTCCGGTTCCTATTTTGTAGATAATTTGTCCGGTGAGGGCATTTAACACATACAGGTAACCCTGCCCATCGCCGCTTAGCGCCGGGGTGTTGATGTTGTCGTAGCCGGAGGTGAGCAGAACCACCCAAGTGCCATCGGCCAGTTTGCTGATTATCGGATTGCCGTAGGTATAGCCGAGATGACAATCCGCACTGTGCGTACTGGCTATGGCGGCGTTATAGCAGGTGCTGCTCCAGTTAAATTCCCATAGCCCCTTGGGGTGGGCCGGGTCACTAATGTCGAGCGCGTAATACCCTTTGCCGCCTTTATTGAGTCCGGCGACGAGAATCGTCGACCAAGTGTTGGCGTTGTAAATATCGCCCACCGTCGGGGTGCCATCAACAAAGTAGCGGTGTGAAGTCCAGTAGTTTTCATTCGCTAAGTTGAATAAATTCGGCAGAACGACGCTGGGAATGAAAGCCCAAGCCTCGACGCCGCCTTGTGTATCGGTCGTTGAGGTGCCCGCATAAAAGGCGTGCAGCATTCCGTCGTTAGCCGCGACATAGACCATCGGCGTGCGCGTTGAAGCGCTCTGATAGGCGGCGTAGCCGGTGTCGGTGTAGGCAAAAGGCGGCTTTCTGACGTAGACCGGCTGGGCGTTAACAATGTCGCCCAAAACGTGCGGACGATTGCCCTGATGTGGGCCCGGGTTGCCCTCTTCACGGTAAAGCGCGTTGAGGTCGCCCGCGACAAACCCTTCTTTGCCGCGCTGACCACGGATGAAGTTAAGCAGATTGGCTCCTGCGGCCTCGGTGCGTTGAGCGCTGGTCATGGCGCTGTACTGGCTTAATGCGGCAATTTGGCTCGAACCGAAATAGGCTTGCTCGGACGAGTTTAAATCGGTCGATGCAGCACCGGTTGGCGCACCGGAGCTGTCGCAGGGCGACGTGTTCCAGGAAAAATTGACCAGATTGTCTGTGGCTCCTTGGCGAAATAGTTTGATGGTGCGATTGTCGCAAGCTAATCCTGTGGCGTTGTCCAGCTTGGTTTGCGCTGACCAGAGAATGGCGGCCTTGACTTGTCCGGTGGTCAGATCGAGTTCATGCGCTTCGAGTTCGCCAGACCAATTGGACGTCATGTACTTTGGCGTAAAAATCAGATTGTCTCCGGCTACCGGTTCGAGGTTGGAGGTGGCGGCGGCAGACGCCGAGGCGGTGCGGGCATTAATGCCTGAGAGGGCACCGCTCAGGCTGCTAATGACCGAGTCAGGATTGCCGGCGCTGAAGTATTGTCCGCGACCATTGACGGCGGCGTGCCAGATGTCATCGAGTGCGCTGGCACTATTGGCCGTGGGCGTCGGCCAGTTTTTGCTGCCTGAGCGCAGTGCCGGAAAATCGCTGAGGTTGGTGCTGCCTGTGGCTTTATAGTCCGTGGTGTAGTTCAGCGTGCCGGACAAGCCGAGTGCCATGGTAAAGGTCGTCATGTGCTGCCAGTTGGCGAGGTCATCCTCGACACTGGTGCCGT
>CAIWVX010000199.1 GCA_903916205.1 uncultured beta proteobacterium | reverse complement strand
CGTTTGGTGCCGCGTCTGCGATCATCTCAAGCACGTCCTCGCCGGAATTGCGCCACCTTCCGCGCATCAATTTCTCGAAAATCATGCTGGCGGAATCGGGTAACTGAGGTTTTTAGGATAATTAAGGCCCGCACCGAGTCCGCAATAGCATTCCCTGGCTTCTTTCCATAATGCTTACTGTTCAGACCAGCAACGCCTTCCGCTCGATAGCGCTCTATAATTCGCGCCATCTGCCGCGTCGCCCCCCCCCAACCTACGCGCTCCTTCTCTCTGTCTGATGGCATTGGCTTCTATTAAGTTTACGATCCTATGCCGCCCTAATGACTGCTCGCTCATCTTGACTTCCATTTCCTCTGCCCCGCTTGTCTAAAAAACAGACATTACAGCTTTGTTTTAACAAAGTTCGGATTAGGCTCATTCCCCGGCAACCACCACCGTGACCATATTTTCCAGTTTGACGTGGCGGGCGAAAGCGGACTTGATTGCGGCAACGGTTACCTTTTCGACGTTTTCGGTATAGCGGTCAAGGTAATCCAGTGGCAAACCGTAGAAGCCCAAGGCGGCGACGTTTTCTAGTATTTTCCGGTTGCTGTCGAGGCGTAAGGGGAAGCTGCCGACCAGATTCTGTTTGGCGGCCAACAACTCAGCCTCGCTCGGCCCTTCGGCGAGAAAATGGGCGAGCACATCGCGGGTGACTTTCATGGCGTCATTGACCTGGCTCTTTTTCGTCTGCAAACCGATCTGGAACGGGCCGGTCTGACCTAGCGGAAAGAAATAACTGTAAACGCTGTAGGCATAGCCGCGCTTTTCGCGCACTTCCTTCATCAGACGCGAGACAAAGCCGCCGCCACCGAGTGAGTAATTACCCACCAACAAAGGGAAGTAATCAGGATCGCCGCGCTTAATCGCCGGCAAGCCGATCAGCAGATGCGATTGCGCGGCCGGATGGGCGATGCGCTGCTCGCCAGCGGCGGGCAGCGAAGGCGCGTCTATAACCGCCGCGCTTCCGGCGCTGGGTAAAGCCGACGTAAGCTGTTGCGCCAACGCTTCGGCCTGAACGCGCGAAAGATCACCGACAATCGTCACCACCGCCCGTTTGGCCGTGAAGTAATTCTGGTAAAACGTGACCAAATCGGCGCGTTGCAAGGCGGCGACCGATGCCGGCGTGGCATAGTGTCCATAGGGATGAGCCGGATACATGGCGGCCCAGAAGGCTTTGCTGGCGATGGCGTCGGGGCGTGTCAAGGCTTCTTTCAGCGCGGCGATGGTCCGCGCTTTCTCGCGTGCCAGCACTTCTGCCGGATATTGCGGACGGCTCAATACGGCGCGCAGGATGTCGAGTGCCTTGCTACGCTTGTCCTCAGCAGAAAGTGTGCGCAAGCTAACCGACGCACGATCCCTGTCGACACCGCCGGACAGCAAAGCCCCAAGATCGGCCAGTTGATTAGAGATCTGCGTTTCGTCCAGCCCCTGCACGCCCATGTCAATCAAACTCTGGGTCAGCGAAGCTAGGCCGGCTTTGCCTTGCGGGTCATAGGCCGTACCGGCGGCAAAATCGACCTGCACATCGAGAATCGGTAGCGCATGATTTTCAACAAAGAAAACCCGTGCGCCGGAAGGGGCGACCCAATTCTCGATGCTTACTCCGGCCTCAGCCCATGCGCTGAAAAGCAGTAAACAAACAAAAAGGCCACCGCAAAGGCGCAAAGGAACAAAGGAGGCACAGAGGAATCCATTGTTTAAACCAATTATTTTTGCGAAATCTTTGCCCCTTTGCGCCTTTGCGGTGGGGGCCATATTTTTTTTATAGCGTCTAATGGCTAACAGACAAACATCTCTCAACAACGCAGAAAATTTTATCGCTTTCACTTTAATCTCTCTCAATGACGGGTCGCGGTGGAACGGGCGCGAGGCGTGTTGGGTAGCGGTTGCGGGTCGAGTTCGGCAACGGTCAGTTGTTCATCACGGAAATACTTCTTGGCCACCGCCTGAACCTGTTCAGCGGTTACGGCCTGTAGTTTTTCAATCATCCGCTTGTTCATCTGGTAGGGAATTTCGCTGGTTTCAAGCTGACCGATCTCCATGGCTTGGGCAAACATTGAATCGAGCTTGTAAATTTGTCCGGCCACCCGTTGCGCCCTTGCTCGAGCCAATTCATCAGCGGCCACACCGTCTTTGACTATCCGTGCCAGTTCAGCACGAAAACCCGCTTCTAATTCGGCGCGGGTTTTGCCTTTGCTTGGCGAGCCTTGCAGATAAAACAGGCCGGGGCCACGCGAACTCGCGTCGTAACCAACATCAGCTGAAACCGCCAGTCGCTGCTCACGGATCAGGCGACGGGAGAAACGTGCCGCATCATGACCATCAAGAATCGCCGATAGCATTTCTAGGGCATAAGGCTCGGTATCTTTTTCGACATCGCGAATCACCGGCACTTTGTACGCCATCAACACCACTGGCAGTTCGGCGGGGGCCTTCACCGTTAGGCGGCGTAAGCCAACCTGCGTCGGCTCCGACTGCGGCTTGCGCACTGGCAAGGGGCGGGCCGCCAGAACGCCGTAATACTGCTCGGCCAGCTTGAAAACCTCGGCATGATCGACATCACCGACAATCACCACAAAGGCATTATTCGGCACATACCAGCGCTCGTACCAATCACGCGCATCCTGCACCGTCATGCTCTCCAAATCATTCATCCAGCCGATCACCGGCACCCGGTAGGGGTGCGCCTGAAAGGCTACCGCGCCCATTTGCTCGGCCAGTAGCGCCTGTGGCTGATCGTCGGTACGTAGGCGGCGTTCTTCCATGACCACCTTGATTTCCTGCTCGAATTCCTTGCGATCAAGCGTCAGATGCCGCATACGGTCGGCTTCCAGCTGCATCATCTGCTCCAGCTTCTGCTTCGGCACCTGCTGGAAGTAGGCGGTGAAGTCCTTGCTGGTAAAGGCGTTGTCGCGCCCGCCCGCCGCCGCCACCAGACGGCTGAACTCACCGGCCCCGGTGCTTGGCGTGCCTTTGAACATCATGTGTTCGAGCAGGTGCGCAACACCGGTCGTGCCATTAGTTTCGTCCATGCTGCCGGCGCGATACCAAACCATGTGCACGGCAGTCGGCGCCCGGTGGTCTTCCTTGACGATAATCCGCAAACCGTTGGACAGTTGATGCTCGAAAGGATTGGCCAGTGTCGGTAGCGGGGCGCAAAGCACCAGTAACAGAGCCGCCAGTCGGCTGACTCTTTGGGTATTAAATAAGTTCATGGGTCGCTTCTGTTAAAATTTGGTCAGGCCGCTCAGTTGCGGTGGCATCTTACCATCGCCTCATTTCTCGAACAGTTTAGAGACAAGAATCCTTTATGTTTGGTTTCCTCAAGAAATCCACTGGCACCAAAGCTGAACTTCCCGCCGCTGACTTAGCCACCAGCCCTGTGCCAGAACTGAGCTGGCGAGAGCGGCTGAAGGCTGGTCTAGCGCGCACTCGCGCCCAGTTCGGCGGCAAGCTCAAATCGATTTTCGCCGGAGGGCGGGTTGATGATGAACTGTTGGAGGAACTTGAAACCCTGCTGCTGACCAGCGATGTCGGCATGGAAGCGACCCAGCATCTATTGAGCGAACTCAAGGCGCGCGCCAAGCGCGATGGCATCGACACGCCCGAGGCGATCCAGAAGGCGCTGTCCGACGCCCTGCACGAACTGCTGCTGCCGCTAGAAAAACCGCTGGATATTACCTCACACCGGCCCTTCATCATCATGCTGGCGGGCGTTAACGGGGCCGGGAAAACTACCTCGATTGGCAAGCTAGCCAAACACTTTCAGGCGCAGGGCTTGTCGGTTCTGCTGGCTGCCGGAGACACCTTCCGCGCCGCTGCACGCGAGCAGTTGCAGGCTTGGGGCGAACGCAACAAGGTGACGGTCATTTCGCAGGAATCCGGCGACCCGGCGGCGGTGATTTTTGACGCGATTTCTGCGGCCAAAGCGCGGGGGATCGACATCGTTCTGGCCGACACCGCCGGACGTCTGCCGACGCAACTGAATCTGATGGAAGAAATTGCCAAAGTGCGGCGTGTCATCCGCAAAGCCGACCCCACTGCCCCGCACGAAACATTACTGGTGCTCGACGCCAATTTCGGCCAGAACGCTTTGCAACAGGTCGCCGCGTTTGACAAAGCCATTGAAGTCACCGGCCTGATCCTGACCAAGCTCGACGGCACCGCCAAGGGCGGCGTGGTCGCGGCCATTGCCCGCCAGTGCCCGAAGCCCATCCGCTTCATTGGCGTCGGTGAAAGCATCGACGATTTGCGCCCTTTCATCGCCCGTGATTTTGTTGATGCGCTTTTTGAGTGAGCAACTGAGATTATGCAAAACCGCTTACCACAGAGACACAGAGGCACAGAGATCACCCAGAGAAAACCTTCGATGATTATGTGGTTACTCCGTGTGTCCTCAGTGCCTCTGCGCCGTTGTGGTGAATTTTCTGTTCCTTCACGGCATCAAGGTAGCGCACGATGATCACCGCCAGCACCGTCACCAAACGTTACCCCGAGGGGCTTGAAGCGCTCAAGGACGTCAGCTTCGAAATTGACGCGGGCGAAATGGTCTTTATCACCGGCCATTCGGGAGCTGGAAAAACCACGCTATTCCGTTTGCTGGCCGCCATCGAGCGCCCGACGTCGGGCAGCATCGTGGTTAATGGACAAAATCTAGCCGCCTTGCGTCGCAGCGCCATCCCTTACCTGCGGCGTAATTTCGGCCTGATCTTTCAGGATCAGAAGCTGCTCTTTGACCGTAGCGTGCTCGACAACGTCTTGCTGCCGCTGTCTATTGTCGGTCTGCCCACCAAAGAGGCCCAGCGCCGGGCGCGTGCCGCACTCGACAAAGTCGGCCTGATCGACCGCGAAAAAGCTCGCCCGATTGCCCTTTCCGGCGGCGAGCAACAAAAATTGGCAATTGCTCGGGCCGTCGTCAATCGCCCGGCCATCCTGCTCGCTGACGAGCCGACGGCGAATCTCGACAGTGAATCGGCCGCCGATATTCTTGAGATTTTCCGCGCCTTCCATCAGGTCGGCGTGACCATTGTCATTGCCACACACGATCCGCAATGGATAGCCCGCCTGTCGCCGCGCGTGTTACAGCTTGATCGTGGCCGGCTACTCGGAGTTACGGCATGAATACTTTCCTCGCCCAGCACTTTGCGGCCTTGCACAATGGCCTGCGTCGGCTGACGCTCTCGCCGCTTAACACCTTGCTATCGTTGATCGTCATTGGCACGGCGCTGGCGCTACCGAGCGCTGGCTGGGTCGCGCTCGACAACTTGCGCAGCCTCACCGGCAGCGCTTCGGGCGTTCAACAAATCAGCGTCTTCCTGACGCTCGACGCCGGGAAAAAAGATATTGGCGAAATTGAATCACGTCTGCGTAGCATCCAGGCCGGGAACTGGCGCTTTGTTTCCCGCGACGAGGCGCTCAAACGCTTGCAAGCTTCTGAAGGCATGGCCGAAATCATCGCCAGTTTGCCGCGCAACCCGTTGCCCGACGCCTTCATTGTTGAGCCGACCGACACCCGCCCCGACGCGCTGGAAAAACTAGCCAAATCATTCACCGCTTGGCCAAAAGTCGCGCATGTGCAACTTGACTCGACTTGGGTCAAACGCTTCGACACTTTCCTGCGCATCGGCAAACTTTCCATCACCCTGCTGGCCAGCCTTTTCGGCGGTGCACTGGTGGCTGTAACCTTCAACACCATCCGCCTGCAGATTCTGGCGCAAGCCGCCGAAATCGAAGTTGCCAAACTGATCGGTGCCACCGATGCCTTTATCCGCCGACCGTTCCATTATTTTGGGGCGCTTCAGGGCATGCTAGGCGGACTATTTGCGGCCTTACTGGTGGCTGGTGGCGGTCTGCTACTGGCGGCCCCGCTAGGAGAACTAATTAGCCTTTATGGCGGGAATTTTTCCCTGCACGGTCTGGCCCCAAAGGGCGTTGCGGCCTTGGCCGTATTGGGTGGCGCACTCGGCTGGCTGGGTGCTGGATTATCAGTTGCCATTCACCTGCGGCGCATCGGCTAAAGGTTTAGCACTTGCCGAAGGCGTTTGTATTCATTGGCTTGCCGCCATGTCACGGTAAATTTTTCTACCGCCAACCCTTTTATTTACCGTCATTCCGGACTTGACCCGGAATGACGGTAGGGGTTAGCCGCAACTGACGATTAGCTTTTTCGACTAAACATGAAATTAGAATACGAACCCTCGGCCACACGGAACCATGAATTTTGCTCGTCGGTAAATTTCTTGTAGTCGTCGTACACTTTTTTGAACTGCGGATTCTTAGCTGAGATCTCGGCGTAGTATTCCATCGCCGCCGTGTAGCACTCTTCAAGAACATCCTTCGGGAAGGGTTTTAATTGCGTTCCCGAAGCCAGCAATTGGCGCAAAGCCAGCGGATTTTTGGCATCGTAACGCGCACACATTTCGGCATTGGTATCGGCACAGGCGGCCTGAACAATCGTCCGGTATTCCTGTGGCAGTTCAGCCCATTTCTGCGCATTGATATAGGTTGAAATCTGCGGCCCACCTTCCCACCAACCGGGATAGTAGTAAAACTTGGCGACTTTGTTGAAGCCCATTTTCTGGTCGTCGTAAGGGCCAACCCACTCTGCCGCGTCAATGGTGCCTTTTTCCAGCGACGGATAAATATCGGCACCCGAAATTTGTTGTGGCACCACCCCTACTTTCGATAGCACCGCACCGGCCAGACCGGCAATGCGCATTTTTAAACCCTTAAGATCGGCTACCGACTTGATTTCCTTGCGGAACCAGCCGCCCATCTGAACCCCCGTATTGCCACTGGGGAAAGCCACGATATTCGACTTGGCAAAGAATTCACCCATCAGCTTGGCCCCGTTGCCCTGGCGATACCAAGCATCGGTTTGGCGACTGTTCATACCGAAGGGAATGGCGGTATCAATGCAGTAGGTAGGATCCTTGCCAAAATAGTAGTAGGAGCAGGTAAAGCCCATTTCTACGGTGTTATCTTTGACCGCATCATGCACACCGGGACCGGGAACCAGCTCACCGGCTGCAAATAACTGAATCTGAAATTTGCCACCGGTCATGTCCGAAATTCGTTTCACCAAAAACTCAGCCGAACCGTGCAGGGTATCAAGACTTTTCGGGAAGCTTGAGGCAATCCGCCACTTGATGACGGGCGCGGTCTGAGCCAAAGCGGGCAGAGCCACCGCACTAGCGGCAAGACCCACACTGGCCTTTTTCAAAAATGAACGTCTTTCCATGATTTATTTTCTCCGAGGGTTAAAACACGTTTTCGATTATAGCCAAAGCCCACACTTACATCACATCCCATCAACTTCCTGCGACCTTCATTTGTTCAACAAGGATCGAGCCAACCTGCTTGGAACCGCGCACCAAAACATCGTTTCCGATAGCCGCGATGTTCTTGAACATATCGCGCAAATTACCGGCAATCGTCACTTCTTCAACCGCATGGACGATCTTGCCATGTTCAACCCAGTAGCCCGCCGCGCCGCGTGAATAATCGCCGTTGACGTAATTAACGCCCTGACCAAGCAATTCGGTCACCAGCAAGCCGCGATTCATTTTCTTGAGCAAGCCCTGAAAATCATGCTTACCCGGATGAACGATCAAATTGTGACAGCCCCCGGCGTTGCCGGTCGTCTGTAAACCCAGTTTGCGGGCCGTATAAACACTCAAAAAATAGCCTTGCAATACGCCATCCACGACCACTTCACGGTCTCGTGTCGCCACACCGTCGCTATCAAACAGACCGCTCGCCAAAGCGCCTGGCAGGTGCGGACGTTCGCTGATCTGGACTTTCTTGGAAAAAACCCGCTTGCCGAGACTATCAACGAGAAAGCTCGTTTTACGGTACAGGCTGCCGCCACTGACCGCATGAATAAAACTGCCCATCAGCGACGCCGCCAGCGGCGCTTCAAACACGACAGGCACCTTACAGGTCTTAATCTTGTGCGCACCCAAGCGCGCCAGCGCACGCCGGGCGGCGTAATCGCCAATCGCTTCGGGCGAGGCGATGAGGCGGGCATCGCGTGACGTTGAATACCAATCGTCGCGCTGCATGTTTTCGTCCTTACCGGCAATCACCGAACAAGATAGGCTATGCCGCGAGGACGGATAACCGCCGATAAATCCGAGGCTGTTTGCCGAAACAAACTGACCTTCCTGAAGCGAAACCGTGGCACCTTCAGAATTGGTGATTTGAGGACTAAGCGCAAACGCGGCTTGTTCGCAACGCCGGGCGAGTTCAATCGCCCCTTCAACCGGAAGCAACCAAGGATGATAAAGATCGAGATCGGCAAAACTCTCTTCGCGCTTGGCTAAAAAATGCGCCTCCGGCAATCCGGCGCAAGGGTCTGAGGCCGTAAAGCGGGCGATATTGAGGGCGGCTTCAACCGTCTCGCGCAAAGCCGCTGAAGAAAAATCGGAGGTGCTGGCGTGGCCTTTTTGTTGTCCCAGATAAATCGTGACGCCAATCCCTTTGTCGCGGTTGTATTCGATGGTTTCGACTTCGCCGCAACGCACGGTAACGCCTTGCCCAAAACCTTCGGAGACGCCAACTTCGCACTCGCTGGCCCCGGATTTTTTGGCGTGCGCCAAGACGTCTTGCGCCAATTCTTGCAAAGTCGCAAAGGGAGAAGAAAAACGTGATGCGGGAACGAGAGAAACCGGAGTTCGTGACATGAGATAAGGATGCGTAAGTTGAAAGCCGTTATCATAGCAGTTCCTTGCTGAGCATCTACCCCAGCTTACGCACACCCCGCAAGAGCGCTTTGAGCGCGAAAGATGACAACGAAAAAATGAACTCGCACGATGAAGACACCGCGCCTCTGTCAAAGACCCAGCGCAAACACGTCATGGACGAACTACAGGATCTGGGCGAAGAACTCGTCACCTTGTCGCTTGATCGCATTAAGAAAATCAGCCTCCCGGAAAATCTGCGCGACGCCGTTCGTGACGCCCAACGCATGACGCGCCACGATGAAGCCCGGCGGCGGCAAATGCAGTACATCGGCAAAATCATGCGCAGCGTAGAAGTCGAACCGATTCGCGCCGCACTCTCACTGGTACGCGGCGAATCCGCCAGCGAAACGGCCAAATTGCATCGCTTGGAACACTGGCGTACCCGTTTGCTGTCCGATGAGAAAGTGCTGCATGAAATCGCCACCTGCCATCCGTCAGTCGATTTACAGCATCTCCGTTCGCTACGCCGTGCCGCCCTCAAGGAACAGGAACAAAACAAACCCCCACGCAGTTACCGGGCGATCTTTCAGTTGCTCAAAGAGTTAGAAAACGAAGCGCCGGAAACGGCGGTGCCTGAAGAGGCTGATTGAGCCGTAAGGCCAGCCCATGTTCTACATTGGCCGCTCGCCACCAAGTGCCGAGGCGCTTTCAATCTCACCGAAACCCATCGGGAGATCGCGCACCAGAGCGCTTTGATCGTCGAGTTGTTCATGCCGGTGGCTCAGGTATCGTTGCCCCGGTCTCACAGCGGTAGTGCTACCTTCGTTGGACTCTTGATGCCACAAGGCACACAAATATGTCACAGAACGTCTTGTAGAACCACAGACCAGCCCAACCAGGTGTTGCGAGTTTTAAAGTTGTCCGGTTCTGTAGCACG
>CAIWVX010000198.1 GCA_903916205.1 uncultured beta proteobacterium | reverse complement strand
TGCCCCCGGCGAGCACCGAAGCGGGGAGTAGAAGACGCTGGTCGTTACCTATGGCGAGGCGAACAAGATGCGGCACGATCAGCCCGATGAAACCAATCGAGCCGGCTTGAGTCACGGCGGCGGCGGTCGTCAGAGAGGCCACCAGATAGACGCCACGGCGCAAGCGGCTAACCTGAACGCCAAGCGTCTGGGCGGTATCCGCGCCACGCGTCAGCAGGTTAAGTTCGCGCGCGAACGGTAATGAAACCAGCAGCACCGCGCCGAGAATACCCAGCACCAGCCGTGGATCATTGGCTTGCGAGAGATCGCCCATGAGCCAAAACAGCATTCCGCGCAGCTTATTATCTGGAGCGATGGAAAGCATCAGGGCAATTGCCGCGCCGCAACCGGACGCAACAATGATGCCGGTTAACAGCAGCCGGGTTTGTGTCCAACTCCCATCCCCGTGCGCCAGACCAAAGACCACCAGCATGGCACTCAACGCACCGACAAAGGCCGCCCCATTTATCCCAGCCACACCGAAGCCGAAAAGAATAGCCAGTAGCGCACCGACCCCGGCCCCGCCGGAAACACCCAGAACATAAGGATCCGCCAGCGGATTGCGTAACAGCACCTGAAGCAGCGCACCGGCCAGCGCCAGCAATCCGCCACAAGCAAAACCCGCCAGCGCACGCGGCAAGCGCAAACTACGCACCACTTCCGCCGACATCCCCGTCTCATGGTTGAACAAGGCAGAAATCACCTCGTTGACGGGAATGCTAACGCTGCCCACCATCAATGCCAAGGCAATACTCACCAGCGTGAGAGCGGTGAGGGCGGAAAGGAGGAGCAGAGCGCGGCGGCGGGTGGGCATAGGTTATTTTATTGCGGTGTGTAGCGGACGCCGATAAACAGCGTCGCTCCCAGTGTCGAATAATCCTTCACCAGTTCGTATTTTTTGTCAAAAATATTGTTGGCGCGAGCAAAAATTCGCCAGTCTTTTTCTAGGCGATATTCAGTCAGTAAATTGACCAGACCATAGCCGCCGAGTTTCTCTTTGTTCGCCGTGTCATTGAAGCGCTGATCACTCAGTTGCCATTCGCCGCCATACATCCAAGCACCGGATGTGTAGCCTAAATGGGATTTAAATTGCTTGTCGGCCCGGCGCACCAAGCGGTTGCCGGTGACATCGTCACGCGAATGTTGCCAATCAAAGTTGGCACCACCATTCCAGTTCCCTTGGTGACCCGAATAGCTGAATGTGCTGCCGGAAAGTGTGGCGCTGGCAACATTTTGCAGGGGAATCCCGGTGCTTGAAATCAAGTCGGTGACCTTGTTGTTGTAATAGACGCTTGAGAAATGATGCGACCCGCGCTCCCAGTCGATGCCGACTTCACGATTGCGTGAAAACTCCGGGCGCAAATTGGCGTTGCCTTGGTAGTTTGATGGCACACTTACCGGTGAATAAAGCTCGTTGAAGGTGGGGGCGCGAAAGCCCGTACCGTAGGAAACATGCGCTCGCAAGTCGGAGGTTAACTGGTAGCCATAGCCAGCAAGCCCGGTGGTTTTTCCGCCAAATTGAGAATTGTTGTCATGGCGTAAATTGCTTTGCAGACGATGGTCGCCAAGGCTGCCGCTCCAACCGGCGAGCACGGAGCGGATCGTGCGTTCGCTGACCTGAATAGCGGTCGTTCCTGAGACCTTCTGTTTCAAAACCTCAGTGGCGATCATCGCTTTTCCGAGCGGCAAATTAACATCATTTTGCCAATTCAATTGATCTTGCTCCGTAAGGAACGCGCTTGTCGCCATGCCGTCGGTTCGGTTCGTCAAATCGTCAATGCTGCGTCCGGCGCGCAGGGTGCTAGTCCAAGACGGGGCTAAGCGGTTACGAGAGTAGGCGGAATAGCTACTAACGTTTTGTTCAACCGCGTAGTCCTTCATTTTTGTTGTTGCCGTTCCCGAGTCATAACGATTAGTGCCATTGCTATTAAGCACGTTCAAGCCCAGTTCGTGACCCGTCGTCGGGCGGAAGGTCAGGTTGCCACTCATATTGCTATTCCGGTAGCCGTCATGATCAGAGTTAAACGAGGCCACGGCAGGATTGCTACGGGCATTGATGCCGTCGGTCTGATAGTAGCCCGCCTGTAAGTTGTAAGAGACCGCTTCCGTGCCGCCGGATACGCCAGCCGTGGTGTCGGTCGTATTGTGGGTGCCAAAGCCGGTGCTGGCGTTGTAGCGCGTTTTGCCATCGCCGCGTTTGGTGAAAATCTGGATGACGCCGCCAATGGCATCGGCGCCGTACAGTGAAGAACCGGGGCCGCGCAAAATTTCTATCCGCTCAATTTGCGCCAATGGAATCCGTGAAAAGGCGAAACTTCCAGAGGTGGCGGAGCCAACACGTAGGCCATCAATCAGCACGATGCTTTGATTGCTGTTGGCCCCACGGATATAGATATTGCTGCTGGTTCCAACACCGCCATTGACGCTGTATTCGATGCCGGGTTGGCGGGCTAACAATTGTTCAAGCGTGCTTTGTCCGGCACTTTCAATTTCTTCACGAGAAATAACCGAAACATCGGCGAGCAATTCGTTGGCGCGTGTAGCTTGGCGTGTTGCTGTAACGATCACCGCGTCGGTATCCTTGTCTGCGGCGATGGTGGGAAAGGCGGCCATGAGCGCGAGCGCGCCAACCGCTAGTTTGTAACGTGGATGCATGTCAGATTTCTCCTTGCGGCCAGCAAGCGTCGCCGCACGCTGGCAATCAAAAAATCGGAATTGCATCGGAGAGAATAACTGCCGAGATGAGTACGCCTGATAAGCCGCACTGAGCACGCCGTGTCCGCCTCCCCGCGGCACTTCCGTCTGGTTGCGCGAAGGCCGGTATCCGGGCTCACGAGTCTTGATGTATCGCCTTCCCAGGCTTTGTGCCCAGTGGCCTACCGATACATCCTCACTCGCTTACCGTTGCGGGGGCAGCACAGGCATCGTGTCGTAGCGACACTCACCTGTTTCCCGTTTAACCGCTGCAAGAATTCAGAAAACCTGCGGGCGGCACCTTTCACACTTTTCCACTTAGACTTCAAGCAGAGGTCGGAATTATAGCGGAAACAAATTTTGCGGTGCTAGCAAAACGTATCGTCGGCGGAGCGATTAGGCAGCGCCAAGCGGGCAGACATATGGGTCTGCCCCTACGAATTAAGGAATGCGGGGGCCTTGCCGGGCTGACGAATAACAGCCAGATAAAACAAGATCAGTCTATTGACCTTAATTTTTTATCGCAATACACTGAGCGCAACGCTCCATTCCAAAGAGGAAAAAATGCTCGAGATAGCAAAATCAGATATCGTCGCCCGGCTACAGTTTGACAATCCGTGGTGGCATTCGGGACCTGAGGACAAAGTTCAGTTTCAAGATAAGCCAAGGCGAAGATATTTTGAACCGTTCTTGAGAGCAATTACAGACTCAAGTGTACGCAGGGCGTTAGTCTTAATGGGTCCCAGACGTGTCGGCAAGACCGTTATGGTTTATCACGCTATCCGTGCCTTGCTCGATACGGGTACCGAGGCAAAGAATATCCTTTACCTATCCCTTGAAACCCCAATTTATACGGGTCTTTCGCTGGAGCGAATCCTTGGTTATTTTCAGGAGTTGTTTTCGCACACCCGTGAATCCGGTTTATTTGTATTTTTCGACGAAATTCAATATCTAAAGAATTGGGAAATTCATCTAAAGTCATTAGTCGATTCCTACCCCGCATACAAATTCGTGGTGACGGGATCGGCGGCAGCTGCATTACGCCTCAAAAGTAACGAGTCGGGTGCGGGCAGATTCAGCGATTACATTCTTCCGCCACTGACTTTTGCTGAATACCTAATGTTTATTGGCAGAG
>CAIWVX010000197.1 GCA_903916205.1 uncultured beta proteobacterium | reverse complement strand
TGAAATTGGAATCGCTGTCGAGCCATTTGCGATCATGCGATCGAGAATTGAAGCAGTCATTACGTCCCCTATTCGCTGGAATCTCTAGCCAGCAAGTCCATTATTCACCCAATTTACTCAAAAAAGGTCGACACCCCGTTCGGAACTTACAGCACCTTTTTAGTGTCTGGGTCGCCGCTTCGGGTTATCTGCTCAGTGTTTTCGTCAGTCTTAGGTGGGAGTTGTTTTACTGGCTCTTCAGATTGACCTGGATTCGTCACCGTAAAACCTCCGCACTGTAGGCAATCATTGCCATAAAACTTAAGCCTGAGATGCAAAAGCCCACGACTATTAACCAATTTAGCTTGTTGATCTTTAGTCTTTCTTGGTCGTATTCCTCGGATAAGTACTTTTGGTAGCCCAGTATGGCCAACTTCCGGTAATCATCATCTTGAACATTGCCCCGACGGTTTTACCGGTGGTGCATAGATAAATGTGCGTCATCAAAAACAACAGGATAGCCACCGCTGTCAGATAGTGAATGATGGCGACGACCAGTAAACCGTCAAAGCCGAAGACGGTATCCGGTGCTATTTCCGGGTAAAAATAAGCAAGTCCGCTCAGTGCGATGAGCGGCATGAGCAGGTACATCACATTCCAGTAGGTTATCGCTTGCAGGACATTGAAGTTGACCGCCTTCGATGGAATGTGCGGATGCGGGTCATCCTTAAAAACCCCGAAAGCATACCACTTGGCTTGCTCAATGGCGCGTTTCAGGAGGCCTGGCGGTTGAGGAACGTACTGCCACCAGTTACCACTGACGATATTAGCCACGACGAAGAACGCATAGGCGGCGATCAGTGATATACCGGCGATGTTATGGAGGCGCACGGCCAAAGAAAATTCGACCAACGGCAGATCGGGATCAGCAAAGTGCAGACTGAGGCCGGTAACGGCCAGGATCAAAATCAGCAGCGCGTTAGTCCAGTGCCAGAGCCGAAGCCATAGGGGAAACAGATACTCACGATGAGCCATTATTTCTTCCTCTTTTGCAGAATGCGGGCAATGATTCGTCCGAGGCCATGCGCCAGCAAACCGACCAAGATGGCGGCAAAGGCCATCATGATCAAGGTGTCGAGTAGCGGGTTGCGAGTGGCACCAAGGACGTACGTGTTAGAAAGAATAACGCTGTTGGTAAAGCCCAGCCGTTGCTGTTCATCTTTGACCAAATGCCGGTAAAGCCGAGTCTTTAGCGAGCTATCCGCACTGTGACAACTCAGGCATTTTTTCTCGGCTTTGTCCTTGTTAAGAATTTCATGCGAAATCATTTCACCGGGGGCCACCGCCGGGGTATGACATTCAACGCAACGCACGGCCTTCCAGTGCAAGCGGGTGTTCGGTAGCCAGTTGTGAATGTCGTCAATCAGTGGGCGCTCTTTTTTGTCCGGGGCAAATTTAGCAAATTTTTCCTCGGAATCATGACAGCTCAGACAAACGCGATTGTCCTGCGCCACAATTTTATGCGGATCAATCAGCTTGCTGGCAATACGCATCACATGCGGATTGTGGCAAGTCGGGCAACTGATTTTGTCACTCAAGTTCTTGGCATGAACCGACTTGTCGAATTGGTCTTCGATCAGGTTGGCTTTTTTCGAGTGGCAATCGGTACAGGTGCTGGTCGAATCCTTGGCATCGGCGTCGTGAGGATGATCCTCGTAGCCTTCGTTGTGGCATTTGGTGCAAGCCAGACGCTGGTGATCAGACCCTTTGAAAGACTCCGGGTCTTTCAGCAAACCTTGGAGTTTCTTGAGGTCTAATCCGGCTTTGGGCGGATGCTCAAGACCGGCCTGACTATGGCAAGACAGACAGCCGTTATTGGCGAGGCGAATCTTTTCGACTTGCTCCGGGCTGAGTTGCGGAGCGGGCTTATCCTGTGCTGTGGCGGGCAAAGACACGATCGCCATAAAAAATAGCCCTGCGAAAACAACGAGCACTTTGTCGAAAAGCGATCGCATTACACCTCCTTGTTCGGGGTTGTTTGTGGCAGATTCAGTCACTACTCAGATGCTCATTAAACCCCGTCATTACGCCTCACACCCTGCAGGTTGAGTGCTACTGAATTTCAATGAAGACCATCGGCATAGAGTTTCGTGAGGCGGCGGTAAATCTTCATATCAGGGCGTTCATTGGAATTTATAAATGTAACGTACCCCGACGAAATTGGAAATTTGCTTCTGCGCTGCGGTGACC
The DNA here is from genome assembly GCA_903916205.1 of uncultured beta proteobacterium. Classification (GTDB taxonomy): domain Bacteria; phylum Pseudomonadota; class Gammaproteobacteria; order Burkholderiales; family Rhodocyclaceae; genus Propionivibrio. The sequence continues at coordinate 5,660 of CAIWVX010000197.1, read as the reverse complement.
GTCGTTCCATCGGTGGTCGTGCCGTAGCTGAAAGGCGTAGAGCCATTGGCGAACATCCACGACCAATCGTTGGTTTTCCAGCGCTCATGGATTAAGTCAAAACGCACATCGGAAGTTTTATCAACCGCATACACAGAGAAGAGTTTTAACCTGATCATGTTGTTCTCAATATCCGGCAGATCACCCGAGAAAGAGGCTGTCTGGGGGGCGTTGAGGGTTTGTTGATATTTGTTGACCGTGCGTGTCCATTGCAGATCGGCCCCGACCTTGGTGTTCCAGAAAATATCGCCGCGCGCACCTAAACCTAGGGAATGCCCCGTATCTTGAAGCGTGTTGTCTTTGATTGAATTTGCGGCCCTAGTGTTTAGTTGTTTCGCTTGATTGTTATCATACGAATACCAAGCATTCATTTTCCATTTATCGTTAAGCGTATAAGTGGCATCAAGGCCATAGAGTTTCGCCGCGCCATTACGTACGCCGTAATCATTGTTAAAGGCGTAATCGTCTCGCGCTTCTTCAACATTGAACTGGAGAGACAGATTCTCTAACAGCGCCCAATCGACGGATATCCTCACTTTGTTACGCTTGCGGTCGGCGATATTGATGGGATTGATTAAATTACTGGCCGCTCCGCCGGGCCCGTTAGCCGAAGAAACATAGCTTGACCCGGTGCGAGAACTGTTGAGATAGGTGACTGAGCCATTGACCGTATCCGAGAGGGAACGGCGCAGACCCAGACGGTAGGTCGTTTCGTCTAGTTTGTATCGGAAAGGAACGACCCGCTGAGTATCCGTCCCGCCCGCGCCAAGGTTATTGGACGTGGGTATCGTCCGATCCTGACGGCTTTCTTCGGCTCCGGCCGTCAGGCTGTAGCCGTCGGGTAAACGATACGTGCCTTCCAGTTTGCCGCTAAGCGTCTTGTAGGACAGGGGCGTGTTATCGACGCAACTACCGGCAGTAGCACAGGAGGTACCCGTAGTGACAAAACGACTGACCGGCGTGACGTCATCTACATTGTTGTAGCGCAGGTTGGCGAGGAGTGAAAGCTCTTTACTGGGGCGCGAACTGATCCCCATCTGAACCAGCGAGGTATTAATCGCACCATTCAAATTTGACGGCGACCCAGCCAATGACAAGCCTGGGATGGCTTGAGTCGGTAGCGTTTCATTTTGCGTGGCATGGGTATAAGCCAGTTTGAACGTGCCACGCGTGCTCGGTGTGAAGGCATAACCGCCGTTGAGGAAAAGCTGGTGCGCCTGATTATCGAGCGGTAAAGAAAGATACGTGGTGTTGGCGTTGCTGACAGCAAGCCCCGCATTGGTTAAAGCCACCAGATTGTTCTTATTGTCATACGCGCTGCCGTAATATCCCCCGGAAAGTTGGAGTTTTTTTGTTGCGTAACTGAGGGTGGTTTCAAGTTGGCGGGTCGTGCTATTGATCGGTTCAACAGCAAACTCTGCCGCCGAACCGCGCCCCCAAGCACGGGTACCCGTTTTTTCTTCATTCTTGAAACTGACATTAAAGTCGAGACCCGGCATCAGATTTTTGAAAAGACCAAGATGTGTCATTTCACGGTCGGTGCCCAATTTCACATTCTGTAGCGGCCCCGGAGTTGCGGTGGTGCTGACAGTTTGAGTCGTCGTGCCAATACCTTGTAAGCGCGTCGTAAAGGTATTTGGATTGTTATACGGGGTGCGGTTATAGTCCAAGGAAATGCCGAAGTCTCCCTGCCGCAGGTACTCGCCCCGGACTTCCCGCGTATCAAGCCCCAAATTAGTGGCTTTCAGCTTCAGCCAAGTGCCGGTGGCGTCATCGCGCTTAACCACATCGGCGTCGAGCAAGCCGACAGCCCCTTTATCGCGCATCCCATCATAAATACCCAACTGATGTCGATCACCTGACCAGTTGCCAACGCCCACAGAAACCGAACTATCCGGCTTGGTCAGTTGGCTGACATCGGGTGTTTCCTCCGCCAGTGCCGATCCAAAAAATGACATCAGGGCTGTGGCCAGTGCGGTCAGCCTGAAAGTGTGTTGTATCGTAGTCATGATCGCTCACCCCTTGTTATCAGCGACGGAAACGACCGGCCGTCGCGCTGTTTTGAGTGCTGTTTCCACCATGAATATTGGTGTGACAGTTCAGACAACCTCGACCTACGGTGCCTAGTGCAGAAGTATTTGTAGTCGGTCCCGTGGGCAAGCCGAAGGACTGGCCCGGATGACCGGTCATGTTGTGGCATTCTTGACACAGGAAAGGCGAACGCGTCTTGAGAAGGCTGGCCGTCGTCGTCCCGTGGGGCTGGTGGCAAATGCCGCAATCCTCGGTAACCGGTTGATGGTTATGGACGAACGGGCCGCGTTTTTCCATGTGGCAGGTGTAGCACGTCTCGTTAGTGCTGCCCTTGGACAGATGTTTTGGATTGTCGCTATGCACATTGTGACAAGACGAGCAGTTCATTTTGCCTTCAACAATCGGATGGTGCGATGGCTTGTTGATTTGAGCGCGCTGCTCTTTGTGGCAGGTAAAACAGGTTTCGGTTTGCGTCAGCTTACCCATCACCCTGTCGTTCCTAGCATGAACCTGATGGCATGACGTACAGGCGACATCCTGGGTGCCGTGTGAGCTACTTTGCCAACCAACGCGATTACCGCCCTGGTGGCAATTCAGACAGGATTCATTGCGTGTCGCAATGTCTGTCTTGCTCTTTTTGCCGAAGGTGACATCGGTTGCGGGAGGCGCACCGCTCCCTCTGTGCTTGAGGTGCTTTTCACTCTCTCCGTGACAATCGGAGCAGCTTGGAGTGCGGCCATCGGCTTGTGTGCCGTGCCGGGTTTTTCCAATGGACAGCACTGAAGGGTGTAGATCGATCATGTTCGGGCCGGCGTCGTCCGATTCGTCATGACACCCCGTACACTTCGCGTCACCCTTCAGAACCAAATCTTTAGCCGCCTCTACGGCTTTTGCTGGCTCAGCCGCTAGGGCCAGACTTGCGCCGCCTAGCGTACCGAATAGCGCTGAAATTACAAGGAACTTTCGCAGAAAACCCATTACGTCCTCCCCATCCTCTGAATACTTTCATTGCCCTTGAATTGGCCGCGCCATTAAAACTTCGTGTGCCAGACAAAAGGCGAGCTTCTACAGTCAAATTTGTATCGGACTGTAACCAATGTTGATTCTCCGCAACATCAGCAAGGGATTAAAACCCTTATAGGAAATTTCCTACCGAGGGGGAGGCGGATTTTAGAAGTCGGCGGGATCGGCCAAACCGTGGGCTACCGCGTAGCGAATGAGTTCCGCCATATTGGTTAATTTCATTTTTTGCAGGATGTGGGTTTTATGGGTGCTGATGGTTTTGACGCTTAAGGACAATTCGCTGCCGATTTCGGTTAATCCACGGCCTTGCACCAGTAAATCGAAAACCTGAAACTCGCGATCCGACAGGAGGCTGTGCGGCAACGGTTTGTTGCCGGGGTGAGCACCGCGCACCATCAATTCGGTGACTTTGTCGCTGATATAAATGCCGCCCGCCGCGACTCGCCGGATCGCCGAGATCAGCAGGTCGCCATCGCTTTCTTTGGTTAAATAGCCCGAGGCTCCGGCTTGAAACGCCCGCACCGCGTATTGTTCTTCATGGTGCATGCTGAGGATGAGAATGGGTAGATCGGGCTTTTCGTCCTTAATCATGTGGATGAGTTCAAGGCCATTGCGACCCGGCATGGAGATGTCGAGAACCAGAACGTCCCAATATTTATCGCGCACTTTTTGCATGACTTCGAGACCGTTGGCGGCTTCGCCCGCCACAAAAAGGTCTTCCGTATCGGCAAGAATTTGCTTCAGGCCATCGCGAATAATGGCGTGATCATCGGCCAAAAGGACTTCTATTCTTGTCATGATTTTGCTTCCTGAATTTCCTGTGCGGGAATGATGACCTCAATCAGAGTGCCTTCGCCACACGCCGTGGTTAAAACGAAACGCCCCCCGAGAATCTGAGCGCGCTCGCGTATTCCGACGAGTCCCATGTGTTCATGCAGACCGGGAACCGGCACAAAACCAACGCCATCATCACGGATCGATAAGACCCAGTTATTCTCGACGAAATCAAGTTTGACCTCAACGTTAGTCGCTTTGGCATGGCGGGCAATGTTGGTCAATGACTCCTGCAATACGCGGAAGAGTGCCGTCGCAATGGCCTCGCCGCGCTCGGGGTCTTGGTCTGGTAGCTCCAGCTTGACCGGCACGCCGGTACGCTCAGAAAACTGATCGACATACCAACCGGCGGCGGCAGCAAAGCCAAGGTCGTCAAGAACCAGCGGTCGCAATTCAGACGCGATGCGACGCACGGAGTTGATCGTCTGGTCAATTAGTCCTTTGATCAACATCACTTTATCAATCAACATTTGCTGCTGTGGGAGTAGGCGCAGACGCCCACCGAGCCATGAGACTTCCATGCGGATGCCGGTCAGCATTTGCCCCAATTCGTCGTGAACTTCTCGGGCTATCCGCGCCCTGGCTTCTTCGCGTACGTTTTGCAGCGAAGCGGTCAGTTCCTGCAGTTGGCGATTGGTTTCAAGCAGCTCGCGCTCTGCCCGCTGGCGCTCGGTTAAATCCCTGAATACGGCCGTCAGTTGCATTTCATGGCGAAAAATGGAGGTTGATAAACTCAGCTCAACCGGAAATTCGCGACCATTACTGAACAATTCGATCATGCCTAGAAAGCGCGTACCGGCGGGTGAGTGCCAGCCTTCTTCAAGCGCGTTCAAGAGCGTATTGAGCTGCGGCTGGCGCAGGCAGTGCGACAATAAAGCACTGATGGCAACGGTTATGGCCTGATCCGCAGGAATGCCGAACATTTTTTCTGCGGCTTCGTTGAAGAGCACCACGCGCCGCGCAGAATTAACCGTGACAATGGCATCACTGACCGATTGAACCATCTGCCGAAGTTGTTCATCGCTCTCTTTTTGCGCTGACTCCAACGCGTCTTTGCGCAAGAGCGTTTTGACCATTAAAAGGCTGGTGATCAGCACTAAAAGAACGACTAAAACAACCCCGATTACTACTGGATGAAGCACGCGATACCAAGGGATCAGCGCCACCGTTTCATCAATCGCCGCCGTCATGACCAAAGGGTATTTGGCGACTCGTCGATAGGCGATAAAACGCTTTTTGTCGGGCGGCGTTTCATGGGTCTGAACAACGCCGTCTTCGGGCTGATTTCGTAATTTGAGCAAGGCCAACTGATCCCCATTAACGTTATCGTCCCTTTCCAAACCCTGTGGTTGCCCGGCCAGAAGAAGGCCTTCACGATTGAGCAAGCGAATTCGGGTGATGAAATCAAGCCCGATGTTTTCGTACAGGGATTCAAAATAGCGGATATTGATCGCCGCCACCAAAACCCCTCGGAAGTGACCGGAGGGATCGAGCAACGCCGTACTCACGTAGTACGTCCATTGACCATCGACCTGCGCGATTTCGGGGCGTCCGATAAAAATCTCGTCTGTCCCGCCGTCTTTGAAATAGCGGAAAAACTCACGACCGGTGACGTTGAGAAGCGGAATAAAATCAGGCCGCGATGAATTAACCCCCAAGCCCTGAGCATTGATAACAAAAATTGATTTGACCTGCGGCAACCCCTCGCTCCGCGCCTGCAACAGCAAGTGCAC
>CAIWVX010000196.1 GCA_903916205.1 uncultured beta proteobacterium | reverse complement strand
CCGGATCGTCCGCTTGGCGGGGTTCTTTATGTTCTATGTAATTTCAATCGCGGAATTTGGGTTTCCCCCTGTTTTCCCCAAATTCCGCGATTGAAACTCGCCCAGCTTACAGGACGAGATTTTTTTGCATTTTTGATGTGGAAACGAAAGGAACGAAGGGTTGTAGAGTCGTCGAGTCGACACCGGTACGGTTGTTTGCATGCTCTGCCGGACTCTGCATCGCACTGGGTGTTTAAGCGGTGAGGTAAAAGGCGTGGCCTCGTATTTCAGTGTGTCGAAAGCATCAGGAGGGTTGCCGGGTTGGCTTAATGGCCTGACGGTTGGTTGGGAGCGGCCGTATTGCCGCTCCGGCTGGGTGGGTGACGTTGTTAGTTCTTGGCCGCTTCTGCCGCCTGTGCAGCGACGATGCTGGGGCGGCTCGAAAGGCGTTGCTGGAAGGCTACGAGTGACGGCCAGGCGGTGATATCGACGTTGGTCCACGGTCCCCAGTTAAGCATCGTGAATAAATAAGCGTCGGCTACCGTGAATTGTTTGCCCATCAGGTAATCGTGTTTCGCCAGATGTTCGGCGAGGTAAGCCAGCCGGTTGGACAGATTTTTGCGGGCCGTGGTTTTGTACTCTTCCGGGGTTTTCGGGTTGAACAACGGGCTAAAGCCTTTGTGCACTTCCGAATTGATGAAGCCCAGCCATTCTTGTAACTGGTAACGCTCAAGTGTGCCGGCTTTGGGAGCTAGGCCGGTTTCGGGCTTGAGGTCAGCGATGTACTGAACAATGGCGGTTCCTTCGGTCAGGACGGTTCCGTTGTCGAGTTCGAGCGCCGGAACGTAACCCTTGGGATTGATCTGGGTGAACTCGCGTCCATCGGGCAGCTTGTGGGTGCCTAGATCAACACGCACCAGCTCGAAGTCGAGACCGGCTTCACGCAGGGCGATGTGGGGAGAAAGCGAACAGGCGCTGGGGAAGTAATAGAGTTTCATAGTGTAGTTCCTTCTAAAATCCGGGGCCGAAACCCCGTGGGTTGAAATTCAATGGGTCTGGATTTTACGGTTGTCGAGGGAAAAAGCACCGCGGCCAAGCAGACTTTGGGCGAGGGCGGCGATAACCAGATAAAGCGGGTATTCCCAGCCTCCGTTAGGTGCGCTGAAGCGCCATCCGTTCCCGAAGTTAACTCGCGTGGCGCCAAGTAATACTGGAATCATCACGGAGGCCACCAGACGCGTCTTGAAGCCGATCAGCAAAGCGATGCCGGCGAGCATTTCAGCCGGAGTCACAATATAGGCCAGAAAGCCGGGGAATCCAACGGATTCAAAATAGCCCGCTGTTCCCGGCAGAGTGGTCGCGGCACGCGTGCCTGTTCGCTAGGGCAAGTGAAACACGCTTGCCGATTCATGCCGTCTACCCGACTCGCCGCCATCTCTCGGCCAAGGTTCAGGCCATGACGGGTTTTCTTGAAGAATGGTTCAGGACGATGCCCCCTCAGCCTGTGATTTTCGCGTAGGCTGGGCCTCCATGACGTAATTTCTGGATCGGGTGCTGAACCGTTACGCAGAACGTTGATCAAAATGATGTGGTTTTGTCACTGGGTCGGTATACTTGCGGCTTCGTTTGACGGGAGTTGCCATGCAGCAGAAATTGCCAGAACTTGTTTGTCCCGCCGGTAGTCTTCCTGCGCTCAAGGCGGCTGTTGATAACGGGGCGGATACCGTGTATCTCGGCTATAAAAACGATACCAATGCACGTAATTTTGCCGGTTTGAATTTCGACCACAAAACGATGGTTGAAGGCGTGGCTTACGCGCATTCGCATGGTCGGCAGGTGTTGATGGCGATCAACACCTTTCCCCAGCCGGGGCGTGAGGCGGATTGGCATAAGGCGGTTGATGGCGCGGCTGATCTTGGTGTCGATGCCGTTATTTTGGCGGATATTGGACTTCTGGATTATGCCCGTCGGCGTCATCCCGAACTACGTCTGCACCTCTCCGTGCAAGGCTCGGCCACCAGCTATGAAGCGGTTAATTTTGCGCATCGCGAGTTCGGCGTCAAGCGGGCGGTGCTGCCACGGGTGTTGACGTTGGCCCAGGTTGAATTGGTGATTAAGAACACGCCGGTTGAAATTGAAGTCTTTGGTTTCGGTAGCCTGTGCGTGATGAACGAAGGCCGCTGCTGGCTGTCATCCTACGTCACTGGCGAGTCTCCCAATACGGTTGGGGCCTGTTCACCAGCCAAGTATGTTAAATGGGATAAATCACCGGGGCAGATGTCCACGCGCCTCAACGGCATTCTGATCGACCGTTATGCCGACAATGAACCGGCGGGCTATCCGACGCTGTGTAAGGGCCGTTTTGAGGTTAACGACGCCACCTATTACGCGCTGGAAGAACCAACCAGCTTGAATGTGCTGGAAATCCTGCCCGAAATTGTGAAGATCGGTGTTTCAGCGATCAAGGTTGAGGGGCGTCAGCGTAGCCCGGCCTACGTGGCGCAAGTCACGCGCACTTTGCGTGCGGCACTTGATGAAGTCGGTAGGGATATTAAAAACTTCAAGGTTAAACCGGCCTGGCAGGCCGAACTCGCCAAAGTTTCGGAAGGCGTGCAAGCCACTTTGGGCGCTTATAATCGTCCGTGGAGGTAGTTCGCATGAAGCTTGCCCTTGGCCCTTTGCTTTATTTCTGGCCGAAACAGACGGTGCTTGAGTTCTATGCCGAAATGGCGCAGATCGAGGCGCTCGATATTATTTATGTCGGCGAAGTCGTTTGCTCGCGTCGCCAGCAATTGCGGGTGACTGACTGGATTGGTCTGGCCCGTGATTTGACCGACACCGGCAAGGAGGTGGTCGTTTCGGCCCAAGCCCTGCTCGAATCGGAAGGCGATCTCAAGGCGCTGCGCCGCTTGATTGATGAAGCGGGATGCAAGCTTGAGGCCAATGATCTTGGGGCCGTCAATATCGCTGCCGGTCGTCCTTTTGTCGCCGGGCCGCATCTCAATATTTATAATGCGGCGACACTGTCCAGCTTTCATCGCTTTGGCCTACAGCGCTGGGTTCCGCCGCTGGAAGCCGACCGTAAATTGATCGAAACACTGCACAGCAACCGCCCAGCGGGTGTCGAAACCGAGGTCTTTGTTTACGGCAAGATTCCGCTGGCGTTCTCGGCGCGCTGTTTTACCGCGCGGCATTACGGCCTGAACAAGGACGATTGCCAATTTAAATGCCTCGATTTCCCCGAGGGAATGACGCTAAAAACACGCGATGGACAGCCGTTTCTGGCGATCAACGGCATCCAGACGATGTCGGCACAGACGTATAATTTGCTAACTGAAGTGCCAATGATGCAGACGATGGGCATCGACATTATTCGCGTCAGCCCGCAACCCGAACACATGCCGCAAATCATCGCGGCCTTTGATTCCGCCCGGCGTGGCGAATCGCTCGCGCCAGATACGAGCGGCTGGGCCAGCGACGGCATGGTTGATGGCTACTGGTTTGGCGACCCCGGCATCGCTCAGCACCATCAGGCGGCATTGACCCATTTGCAAGGAGTTTGATCATGGCTAAAAATCCATTTAAAGCGTTAATTATTCCCCGTTTTAAACTTCCCGGATTGGTTGCGGTACTTGGCAGCAAGCTCCCGCAATGGCCACACGCGCTGGTTTTGATCACCGGCCTGAACGCCGTGATCAAAATGAAACTGTTGCCAGAAGACAGCCTTGAATTGCTCGAAGGGCGTACTTTTCTCATCGACGTCCTCGATACCGGCGGACGGGCCTGTTTTACCTTCCGTGACGGATTATTTCGTCCGCTGTTTTCTGTGCTCGACCAACCCGACTTGGCCTTCAGAGCCAATCTATCGGCCTTCATGCAGTTGGTGGCCCGTCAGGAAGACCCGGATACGCTATTTTTTAACCGCGAATTGTCAATCGAGGGCGATACCGAACTCGGCCTCGTGGTGAAAAATATGCTCGATGCGATGGAGTGGCCGCAATTTCCGAAATGGCCGGGTGTTCCAGCGTTTCGTCATTGACAAGCCGGTTTTATTGACTACACTTGTACGACTTATTGAACAGGTTGAATCGTATGCGTGTTGTTAATTTTTCCGAAGCTCGTAACAGTCTGAAATCGCTTATTGATCAGGTGATTGACGATGCCGACTACACGGTTATCGCTCGGCGTGATGCCCCTGATGCCGTGGTGATGTCGCTGGATACCTTTAATAGCCTGATGGAGACTGTCCATTTATTGAAATCGTCGGTTAACGCGGCTCACCTTGCCAAGTCCATTGAACAATACCACCAGGGCCAACTGTCCGAGAAAGCTTTGCTGGATGCCTAGTCGTATCACGTGGACACTGGCCGCTTGGGACGATTACGCCTACTGGCAAGCCCAGGATCGCAAGCGGCTCAAGCGTATCAACAATCTGATTAAGGCGGCTTTGTGTGAGTCATTTGCAGGGATTGGGAAGCCTGAGCCGCTCAAAGAAAACCTTTCCGGCCTGTGGTCGCGCAGGATTGATGAGGTCAATCGTTTGGTGTATTTAGTTGACGAGGGTGATCTAGTGATTATCGCTTGTCGCTATCACGACGACTGAACCGTTTTGGGCACTCGACTCACTTCGTCCACCGGATAATCTGAATACCCGAATAATCAAACCGAACCCTAGGAGAGTCCGCCTATGCCAATCTGGAACAAGGAAGCTGAATGTGCCTCAAGCGAGGCGCGACAAAAACTGCAACTTGGGCGCTTGCAAAAAGCCGTTGAACGCGTTTACTCGCGCGTCCCGTTTTACCGCAAAAAGCTTGACGCGGCTGGCGTGACCCCGGATTCAATCGGCTGTCTGCAAGACATCGCCAAACTGCCCTTCACCACCAAAAGCGATCTGCGCGATACCTACCCTTACGGGCTGCTGGCTTGCGATCAGGCCGATGTGGTTGAGGTTCACACCTCATCGGGAACGACCGGAACCCCCGTAGTGGCGGCCTACACCGAGAGCGACCTGACGCTGTGGGGGGAAGTCATGGCGCGGACGCTGTCGATGGCCGGTTGTAAAAAAGGCGACACCGTTCAGAATGGTTATGGTTACGGCATGTTTACCGGGGGCTTGGGTGTTCACCACGGGGCGCGTCGCTTGGGCGTCACTCTTCTGCCGATCTCGTCGGGCAACACCCGCCGTCAGTTGGCGATGATGCGTGACTTTGGCTCCACCTTACTGACCTGCACGCCGTCGTATTCGCTTTATCTTGCCGAAGCCGCGCGCGAAGAAGGCATGGATTTTCGCGAGTTGCCGCTCAAAGCGGGCTGTTTCGGTGCTGAGCCGTGGAGCGAAAACATGCGCGTTGAAATCGAAAGTAAACTCAACATCAAAGCCCACGATATTTATGGTCTGACCGAGTTGATTGGCCCCGGCGTGGCATCTGAGTGCGAGCAGCAGCACGGTATGCACATCAACGAAGACTATTTCTACCCGGAAATCATCAACCCAGAAACCGGTGAAGTGCTGCCCGACGGAGAAAAAGGCGAGTTGGTGATTACCAGCTTACACCGCGAAGGTTCGCCGGTGCTGCGTTTCCGCACCCGTGACATCACTTTCATGATGCGTGAGCCGTGCGCTTGCGGGCGCACCACGGTGCGCATCCACCGCTTGCTGGGACGCACGGACGACCTGATGATTATCCGTGGAGTGAACTGTTTCCCGTCGCAGATTGAAAATGTCCTGATGCGCATCGAGGGAACGCAGCCGCATTACCAGATCGTCATTGATCGCGGGACAACGCATCTTGATGAAATCGAGATCCGGGTTGAGGTCGAAGAGGCCATTTTCTCTGACGTTACGCGGGCTATGGAGCACCTCAGAAAACGCATCCACGACGAATTGAAGAGTGAGCTAGGTATCAGCGCCCAGATCAAACTGGTCGAGCCACGCTCAATCGCCCGGAGCGAAGGCAAGGCCCAACGCATCATCGACAAGAGGAGCCTCTGATGATCATCAAACAGATTTCCATCTTTATGGAGAACACCGCCGGTCGACTGGCCGACATCACCGACTTGCTGGCCAAGGCCGGAATCAATCTGCGCGCAATTTCGCTCGCCGACACCGCTGATTTCGGCATTCTGCGGATGGTCGCCGACCAGCCCGATGCCGCCGTTCAATTACTGAAAAAAGCTGGATTTACGGCTCGAGAGACCGATGTGATTGGCGTTGAAGTCCCCGATCATCCCGGCGAACTGGCCCGCGTCATGGCGCTGTTCCGTGACGCCGGAGTCAGTATCGAATACCTTTACGCCTCACTCGAACACCAAACAGACAAAGCCGTGATCGTGCTCAAGGTGGACGACATTAAGGCCGGTGTGACTCTGCTGGAAAAACATGGATTCTCGACACTTTCGTCGTTTTCTGGCGTTAAATCGGGGTAACGATTCAGGTTGATCGTTGTGTATAGAAACAAAGATGTGAGTCTGGCTTGAGCCATGCTTCAGGGCATAATGCTCCGCGTTTCAGACTCTACGGCGGGTGATAGACGCGTTAACGTCCACCGCAAAGGCGCAGAGGAAACGCAGAGAAAACAAAAAACCTTCTCTGTGGTTTTTCTCTGTGCCTCGGTGCCTCTGTGGTGAGGTTTAAGCTTTTGTCGGG
>CAIWVX010000195.1 GCA_903916205.1 uncultured beta proteobacterium | reverse complement strand
CAGCCATCGCCATAGAGCTAAAGGCCAGTAAGGTCAGTGCCGCAGCGGCGTGTTTGAAGATGTGTTGCAACATGGTTTCTCCCTGTGCTGCGGCAGCTTTGTATCGTCGCAGCGCACTCCTCCAAGTAGGTGGTTTTGACGAGGATTTTTTCTGTTACGTGGAAGATGTTGATCTCGGTTTTCGCTTGCGGCTTGCGGGATACCGCTGCCTTTATGTGCCGCAGTCTGTGGTGCTTCACGTCGGCTCCGGCACCACGGGAGGTAAAAATAGTGATTTTTCTGTCTATCACGGGCATCGCAATTTGGTGTGGACGTTTATTAAAGATATGCCGGGTTTGTTATTCTGGGTGTTATTATACTTGCATGTGGCGCTTAATTTGGTCAGCATCGTCTGGTTTGCGCTGCGCGGTCAGGGGGGTGTGATTCTGCGAGCCAAATGGGATGCTCTTTTGGGCTTGCCGAAGATGTGGCGCAAACGGCAGAAAATTCAAAAAGCGCGGGTTGTTTCTATCGGCGAAATTTGGCGAGCACTCGACAAGCGTTTTCTACCTAGGAGAAGGTAGCTTGCAGGATTCGAATAAAGCATTTACTTCAGTGGATCAAACCGTTTCGGTGATCATTGTTAACTACAACGCGGGGGCCTTGTTATCCCGTTGTGTGGCCTCTGTTTTGAGCCAGTCTGCTGAAGTGATCATCGTTGATAACGCTTCTGCTGACTTCAGCACGGTCGCAATAGCTTCCCAATGGCCACATATCAAGATCATCAAAAATGATTCGAATCTTGGCTTTGCTACGGCATGCAATATTGGTGTGAGAGTCGCTACTGGCAGTCATTTTCTCTTTTTAAATCCGGATTGCGTGCTTTCTGCAGACGCGGTGCAGAGGATGCTTGAAGCGACGGATTTGTTTGAGAATGTCGGCATGGTGGGTGGATTGCTGGTTGAACCTGATGGAACGGAACAAGGCGGGGCTCGTCGCGCCGTTCCTACCCCTTGGCGATCTTTTGTACGAGCCACGGGCTTTGCGCATTTTTCTGACCGATGGCCTCGGTTGTTCTACGACTTTTACCTGCACAAACAGCCATTACCCGCAGCGCCTGTTGAGGTCGAGGCTATATCGGGCGCATGCATGTTAATGTCACGTCACGCGTTGGAAAAAGTCGGTTTCTGGGATGAGGCTTACTTTTTACACTGCGAAGATCTGGATTTGTGCATGCGTTTTCAACGTATGGATTTAAAAATCTTATTTGTACCCAGCGCTAGGATTGTGCATGAGAAAGGTGCATGCAGTCACCATCGACGGGTCTTTGTGGAGTGGCATAAGCACAAGGGGATGTTGCGATTTTATCGTAAGTTCTTTCGCTACCAGTATCCAGGCGTGTTGATGGGGTTGGTTACGGTAGGTGTTTGGTTGCGGTTTGGCTTAGTTTTTACTTACTACTCGTCTAAGTATATTGGGCGAAAGTTGGGGTTAGTCCGTGACTGACCGTAGGGTTGGCCTGCTCGGTGCGACTAGCCTTGTCGGCAAATGTTTGATTCCGTTGTTGATCCATAGTGGCGCTCAGGTTTGTGCGTTTTCTAGGCAGCCAATTAACTCGGTGGACGCGGGTATTGTTTGGCGCAACTTGTCTGAGTCACGCTCTGCGAAGATAGATCAACTGGATGGCTGGATTTGTGTTGCGCCTATTTGGATTTTGTCGGAACATTTTTCACTCATTGAAGCCTCTGGCGCACACCGTGTTGTGGCGCTCTCTTCCACCAGTCGCTTCACAAAAATCGGCTCTGGCGACACGGCGGAGATTGCGGCGGCGGAGCGCCTGATCGAAGCTGAAGACCGTTTTGTGGCGTGGGCAAATAGCCATGGCATCGAGTGCGTGATTTTGCGGCCTACGTTGATCTACGGATTGGGGCAAGATAAGAACATTAGCGAGATCGCACGATTTATTCGGCGCTTTAGTTTTTTTCCTGTGCTCGGTTTATCCGAAGGTTTGCGCCAGCCCATTCACGTCGAGGATGTAGCGACGGCCTGTTTTTCCGCTTTGCAGACAGTTGCCGTGGGAAATCGCGCTTACAACATTTCTGGAGGCGAGACGCTCACTTATCGTGACATGGTTGCGCGTGTGTTTATTGCCCTTGGCCGACGACCGTGTTTACTGACTGTGCCGTTTTGGGTGTTTCGCTTAGCGGTGACCTTGCTGCGTTGCTTGCCGAGGTATCGACAATGGTCTGCGGCAATGGCAGAGCGGATGAACCGGGATTTGGTGTTTGATCATTCAGAGGCTGTGCGGGACTTGGGCTTCAAACCAAGAGGTTTTGTATTGGCTGTCGAGGATTTGCCGGGACCATCCAGATTGCGACAATGATGGTTGGCTGTACCTAGCCATTGTGCTCAATCTGTTCAACCGTGAAATAGTCGGCTGGTCGCTGAAGCCGTGCCGCGCATAAACCAGCGCATGCGTTGCTCGGAACTGCCGTGGGTAAACCACTCCGGGGTGATATGACTATAGTATTGTTTTAGTGACCGTATTTATTGGCTTATAGCCTGCTATGGTGCTGATCTTTCAACTGCTTTTTGGCCAACGGAATAAACAACGCTAGCCAGCAACGACAGGCACCAAACAATGAGTGCGCTGGACGGTAGGTCGAAGATCATCGACAGTAACAAGCCCATGGCGTAGCCGATCAGTCCGGTCAGAAAAGCGTACGGCAGACGTTTTTGAGTGCGGTAGTTGCGTACTCCAAGGCTCGGAATAATCAGGCTGGCAAAGACGAGATAGACGCCAACCAGTTGTACCGAAGTGGTTACCGCTAGGGAAAAAAGCAGATAAAAGCCAAGTCGACTAAGACGCTGCCCGAATAAGCGGAGCATCGCTAGGATGAATACGCTGCCGAGTGCCGGAAACATGAGCTGAGCGTAATTGACCCACAGAATTTGTCCTGACAGCAGATCGCGCAGGTGCTCGCCGCCGTGCGGATTATTCGCCAGCAACAGCAGGCTGCCAGTGGCCGCGAGAACAAAAACAACACCGATTTGCGCTTCTTGCACTTCCGCCCAGCGTTTCTCAGTCCAGTTCAGCAAAAGCGCGCCCAGTGCGGCGGCGACGCCAGCGGCTGCCTGCATTTGCCAGCCGTGCGGTTCGAGATCCATCAGGCCAGCAACAATGACGCCTAGGGCGGCGATTTGCGCGATAGCTAGATCAATGAATACGATTCCACGTTTGAGAACCTGCGCCCCCAGCGGAACGTGGGTGAGTAGTACCAGCGCCCCGGCGAGAAAGGCCGGAGCGATGAGGCTTAAATCCTGTGGATCAAAATTCATTGTGCCGCGTCCAGCAGGCGTTGAATGGTATCGTCAAAAAAGCTAAAAAGATCTTTGGCTTTTTCATTGCCGCCAACGGAGAAGGGCAGCACGACCGCCGGAATGCGCGCCCGCTCCGCCAACCACAGCGACGCACGGTCATCCTGATAGGCCGCACGCAAGACCATTCTGGCGGGCTGCTTTTGTAATTGTGCCAAGAGTTGCGTTAGATGAGCGACACTGGGTTCAACACCGGGCTTGGGTTCAAGTGTGCCAACTTGCCGCATACCGAGCCAGTTCAGCAGGTATTCCATGTTTTTGTGATGCTCGATGACGGCCATATTTTTCAGTGGCGCGGCCTGTTGTGTCCACTTCTGCATGGCAGTATTCCAGCGTGCCGAAAAGTCCTTAAGGCGTGCCTGATAATGTGCCGTATTGGCCGGATCAAGCTCGACTAAGCGCTCCGATAACGCGGTGGCAACCTGTGCAATAGTGTGCGGGTCTTGCTGAATGTGTGGATTACCGGCGGCATGAACGTCGCCATCAGCGCGATCGACGCGCGTCGGAATCTCAAGTCGCTGCACAACGTTTCCCGCTTCAAAAAACCCCGGTTGTCCGACCGCGATTTTTGAATTTCCCGATTGCTCTAGAAGTACGGGCAGCCATCCCATTTCCAGTTCGAGCCCGGTACACACCAGCAGATCCGCATTGCGAGTGCGGGCAATCAAGCTCGGTCGAGGTTCGATGCGATGCGGGTTTTGGCGCGCGGTGGTGGCACTCGAGACCTTGAGTTTATCGCCACCGAGTTCCACCGCCAGTGCCGCCCACTCCGGCTCACACGTCATAACGTTGAGGATGGCGTGAGCGGGCAGGGCGAAGAGTGTAATAAGTGCGCCGATGAGAAGTGATTGATGGTTTTTCATTGAAGACTCCGTGTGTTTTGTGTTCATTTTGAGGAGAACAGTTCGTCATGGGGCTTAGTTAAAACCTAAAAAATGTGCGCGCCATCGGTGCCTAAGCTCATGATGTATTGCATAAAAATCTGTTTGTCAGTGGCTTCGGGGCGTGATTTATCCTGTGCTAATTGCAAGCGCAATCGACTGAATTCTGAGGGGGAATAATCGAGCATCACACTGGTTCGTGATGGGCGATACGAGGCCAGATGCTGAAAATCTGCGCCCGTTAGTGCGCTGGAGTCGGTGTTGATCGACGGTGTTCCGCTGTGCAGACTGTCGTAGCGTAAACCGGCGCGCCATTCGGGCATGAATTGATAGACGCTCTGAACATAGCCGCCGGATTGGGCGCTAGCAAAGGGCAGGGCGGTTGTGCCAAGCGATTGTGCCTGCGTGTCGTAGGTGAGTGTGCCACTTTCTTTGCGCCAGAAATATTCACCCTGCAACTTGAAGTGGGTGTGCGTGGCATTGCCATAAGGTGACCATTTATACACCCCGTCGACGATCATCACGCCGGATTTTCCGTCGAAGGCGTTGGTGACTTCGCGGCCGCTTTGATCCCAATCGTTGTAGGTGCGACTTACTGCGTTGGTTTGCAGGTACGAAATCCCGGAGCGCCAACTGCCCCCTTCGCCAATATCATCACCGAGGTGGGCAAATAGGGCCGCCGAGCCGACACCATTTTTGTTGCGGTCATTGCCGGGGAAAGCGCTACCCTGGCCAGCTTCAAAACCGAATTCGATAAAGCGTTCGCTGGGAGCTAGCCACTTGATCTGTACTCCGTCCGCCCTGTATTGGCCGCCAAACATGGCCTGATAAACCAACGGAGCATCAACAAAATCCCAGTAGTGGGGGTGCTGTTCATTGATGTAACCGATTGCCGAGAGGAAGCGTCCGGCCTTAAGCTTGAGTCCTCCAGACAATCCCGTTCGATTAATGTAAGCCTCCTCGACGCTGACTTGATTATCAGGAGAGAGTGCCAGCATGATCCGACCGGCAAAGTGTGGGTCAATCGTGGCGCTCAGTCTTAATTCCGATTCGCCAAGGTTAAAGCTACGCTTACCGGGGCCGATTCCGTCGCCGCCAGGGATAAATCCCTGAAGACGGTATTTTGCGGGGTCTTGAGACAGGTTGGCGTAAGTGCCACCGAGAATCAGCGAAATTTCCGGGTTGAAGGCATTGGCCGCTATCGGTGCCGAGGATCCTGCCGATACGGGTGTGGTAGCCATGTTGGCGGGTTTTTGGCCTGTTGCCGGTCGCGCTTCAGCCACCTGGAGCCGCTGCTCAAGCGCCTGAATACGCGCTTCGTAGCTTTCTTTCATTTGTTTGATTTCGGCGCGAATTTGCGCCAGGCTTGCCTCTTCGGCGGCCAGACTGTGCAAAGGTGTGCCGAGCACGACCGCGATTGCGGTCGCCATGAGCGTGCGTTTTTTCATGATATTACCCGTTATTCAGTGGATGACGAGGCACCCATGCAGAGACCGCATGGGCAAAAACAGATCAGTCAGCTCAATGAAGCGGGCGGTGCGCGGCTTTCGAAATGTCGGATGCCGGCCAGTGTAATGTGCTCAATCGCCTCGGCAACCGGTCGGGCGTAGATGCTCAGGTTGACAGCCAAGTCGTCACTTGAACCGGGTAGTGCCAATCCCAAAGACAAAAACGCCAGACACTGCTGGCAGGCTTGCTCGTTTGGTAGTTGTTCGTGCGGTGTGCTGTGCAGATGTTCTACGGCGTGAGTTGCCGCCGCCATCTGTGAAAAAACCAACAGGACGGCGAATGCGACACGGAGAAGGGCTGAACGAACTTTCATCGGGGGTGATTATCCCAAATTATGGAAACTACTCAACCTTTTATATTGGATCCTGCCTCTGGCTCACGGCTTGTTATGGCTTGGTAAGTCGCATACGAGGGAAGGGGGCCATTTTAAGTAAAAGTTGCACTACAACTTGAATCCGTGAAACATAAATCTCAATCTCTTGGGTATGATTCTTCGCGGCTTGCCGCAGGGTTGTTCATTTTTTAGAACAAATTTACCTCGGCACACAGAAATTTCAGCTTGATTTTAAGCCGAATTTTGTATATTTTTTGTCATAAAATTGCAATCAATCGTCAAACATGTTATAAGCGTTCTTCATATAAAACATACGTTGGCACTAAAAAAAAATTAACGCAACCCGTTAGTTTTTAGTGTTTAACCCCATGTTTTATAAAAAATATCAACTGTACCCTCGACATTAAACGAGGTCTTAAAATGAAACCGACCAAACCGTCCGCCCCCTTATCGACCAAGGAATTGACCGGTAGTCCGCAAGAACCCGGTCATCCACAAGACGCTACTCCGGTGGTTTTAGCGGCGACAGCGAGTGGCCATTCGGCCAAAAAGGGCGGGTTACGCCGCCGCTATGAAGACGAAGAAGATTCAAGTCTTCGTCTGGATTCAATCAAGATCGACTTCTCCGAGATTGGCCTAGAAAACGAAGACAGCAGCCTCTTTTCGTCATATTGGGACGCCGCGCCTCTGCGACTCGATCAATTCACCACAGTCATTGACAGTTCGTCGTTAGGCGGCACGGGTGGTAGGGCGTTCGCCGGGGGGAGCGAGGGTGTGGGTACCGCCAACGCCGCCACTTCGGCGTTTAGTCTGCTGGGTTGGGGCGCTTTTGGGAATTCGACGACCACTTTGATCCAGGGTGAAGTCCGCGCCGGTAGTGTGTTTGCCAAATCCGTGCTGATCAAGATTTATGCGGCGGATGGCCGCACCGAGTTAGGTCCGGCGGTGGTGGTCGGTGAGGACGGCGCGTTCAGTATCGACGTTGGCACCTACAAAGGGGTCATTATCGCCAAAGTGTTTAACATTGACACAAGCATTGCCGATTACCTTGACGAGGCCACCGGCCTGAAGACCGATTTCGGTGCCGCTATTTTGACCGCCGTCACCGAAGCGAACGGTGGAACCGTCACCCTCTACATCAACCCGGCAACCTCAATCGCCGCCCGCAACATCCTCAGTATCGACGCCGAGGGCAACGGGTCGGTGACCGATGTCACTCTCGTTAATGAAGTAAACCTCGCGACGGGCAAAGCCTTTGGCCTTGCGGGGGATGT
>CAIWVX010000194.1 GCA_903916205.1 uncultured beta proteobacterium | reverse complement strand
CTGCCTGCATTTTTAGCATGTTGGCATTTTTGCCGATAACGAAAGTTCTGCCAAGGTCTGCCTCCCATTCATCAAAAACCGGCCCGAAGTCGAAAAACATAATTTCTTTTTTTGCTTCCTCGACGCCGACCCAACCTGCCACCTTGACGAATTTCCCTGGCTCAAGGTCCTTGTAGTGCTCGAAAAAGTGGGAAATCTGGTCGAGGACGATCTGCGGCAGGTCGCGCGGGCTGACCACGCTGTGATACATCGGTGTGAGTTTGTCTACGGGCACGGCCAACAGTTTGGCGTCGTCGCCGGCTTCGTCGGTCATTTTCAGCATGCCGATCGGCCGGCAGCGCACCACCACGCCGGGCGGCAGGGCGAATTGCGACATCACCAGCACGTCAACCGGATCGCCATCACCCGAAATGGTTTTCGGCACGTAACCGTAATTGGTCGGGTAATGCATCGCCGTGCTCATGAAGCGATCAACAAAAATGGCGCTGGTTTCCTTGTCCACTTCATATTTCACGGGATCCGCGTTCATCGGAATTTCGATGATGACGTTGAAACTGTCCGGTGCGTTCTTGCCAGGGGTGACGTTATCGAGTGACATGGTGGGTTCTTTGCCTTGAGTTAGATCAGGAATTACTAAGGATTAACCCTGATTTTACTTACGGCCCCCTTGCCACGTCCTGGAAAAGGGGCATTTTCACGGTACAGTCGCCCGGTTGGCCAATTGCCCATGTCAATTTCGCATTGATGTTTCGCGGCAAGGAAGCAACGCAGCGGTGGTGCCGATTGCGCTGCACCCCTACTTAGCGAACCAACGACAGGAGATTCATATGACAGGCAACTCAGCGCTAATTCTGGCGCTCATCTGTGGCTTCATCGCCGTGGCTTACGGCTTTTGGGCCCGTGGCTGGATTCTTTCCCAAGACGCCGGCAACGCCCGGATGCAGGAAATTTCAGCTGCAATTCAAACCGGTGCCGCCGCCTATCTGGCACGGCAATACAAGACCATCGCCATGGTCGGCGTGGTGCTGGCGGTCCTGATCGGGATCTTTCTCGATCCGCTCAGTGCGGGTGGTTTCATCATTGGCGCCGTGCTCTCAGGCGCTTGCGGCTTCATTGGCATGAACGTCTCGGTGCGCGCCATCGTGCGTACCGCTCAAGCTGCTACCAAGGGCATTGGCCCGGCACTGGACGTCGCCGTCCGCGGCGGCGCCACCACCGGCATGCTGGTGGTCGGTCTCGGCCTTTTGGGCGTCACCGGCTTTTTCTGGTTTCTGGTGCCCGATGGCGTGGTGACCGTCGCCAAGCTCAACCCGCTGATCGGCTTTGCCTTCGGTTCCTCACTGATTTCCATCTTTGCCCGTCTGGGCGGTGGTATTTTCACCAAGGGCGCTGACGTCGGCGCCGATCTGGTGGGCAAGGTTGAAGCCGGTATCCCGGAAGATGACCCACGCAACCCGGCCGTGATCGCCGACAACGTCGGTGACAACGTGGGCGATTGCGCCGGCATGGCCGCT
>CAIWVX010000193.1 GCA_903916205.1 uncultured beta proteobacterium | reverse complement strand
CACTGGCTATCGCCCGACCAGACCTGCGTGTAACCTTGCTTGACAGCAATTCAAAGAAAGCGGCTTTTTTGCAACAGGCCGCCATCGAACTGGCGCTGCCCAATATTTCCGTTCACTGTGGGCGGGTCGAACAGTATCATCCACCGGTTGGCTTTTCTGCGATTACCTCGCGGGCTTTTTCTGACTTAGCTAATTTTGTTAATCTAACTGACCATTTATTGCTTCCAGACGGTGTTTGGTTGTCCATGAAAGGTTTGTGTCCACAGGATGAAATAACGGGTTTGCCTCAAGCGGTTGCACTGGTCGATGTACATCGTCTTGGGGTGCCGGGCGTAGAAGGGGAACGGCACCTAGTCGTTATGAGCCATGCTGAAAAAGAACGTCAAGGGGAGAGTTGAGATGGCGAAAATATTGGCAGTGACCAACCAGAAGGGGGGCGTGGGCAAGACCACGACAGCGGTTAACCTGTCGGCCAGTCTAGCTATCCTTGGGCAACGGATACTGATGATTGACCTCGACCCGCAGGGCAATGCAACGACCGGTTGTGGTGTGGCTAAGCGCGCCGCGCTACCTACGGTTTACCAGATCTTGATTGGTCGCTCAAACTTGAATGAAGCCCGTCTTCACACGGATTTTGGTTTTGATATTCTGCCGGCGAATCGCGAGTTGGCCGGCGCAGAAATTGATCTGATCGAAATGACTGGGCGCGAGTATCGACTGCGTGATGCGCTCGCTCCGGTACTGGTTGACTATGATTTTATCCTGATGGATTGCCCGCCAGCGCTCAATATGCTGACGGTGAACGGGTTGGTGGCCGCCGATGCGGTGATGATCCCGATGCAATGTGAGTATTACGCCCTAGAAGGGCTGACTGATTTGGTGGCTACGCTTAAGAAAATCCGCGCCAATCTGAATCCAAAACTTGAAATCGAAGGCTTGCTGCGGACTTTGTATGATCCACGGTCAACGCTAACACAGCAAGTTTCCAGCGAGCTTGTCGAGCATTTTGGCAGCAAAGTCTATCAGGCCATTATTCCTCGCAATGTGCGTCTGGCGGAAGCGCCGTCCTACGGTAAACCAGTAACCGCATTCGACAAGCAATCCAAAGGCGCTTTAGCCTATATGATTCTAGCGCAGGAAGTGTTGAACCGGCGTGATGCCGCCTTGCGCGCACACGCAGAACAAGGAGTGAAAGCATGAGATCAAAAGGACTCGGTCGCGGACTTGATGCCCTGCTGGCGGGTAACGAAACACAAGGCAAGGAACAGCAACGTGCGTTACCAGTAAACAGTTTGCAGCCGGGCAAATATCAGCCACGGACGCAAATGGATAACGTAGCGCTTGAAGAGCTTGCGGCTTCGATCCGCGCTCAGGGTCTGATGCAGCCGATTCTGGTTCGTCCAATAGGGAGTAGTCTCGGCGAAGATCGCTACGAAATTATCGCCGGTGAGCGACGTTGGCGTGCCGCCCAAATGGCAGGACTGAACGAAGTGCCGACGCTAATCCGCGAAATTCCGGATGAATCTGCTCTGGCTATGGCGCTGATCGAAAACATCCAGCGCGAGGATCTTAATCCACTCGAAGAAGCGCAGGGTTTGCAGCGCTTGATTGATGAGTTTTCCATGACCCACCAGCAGGCCGCCGACGCTGTCGGACGTTCGCGCTCTGCGGCCTCCAATCTGATCCGCCTGTTGCAATTGGTGCCGCCGGTTCAGGCGTTGTTAATGGGTGGCGAGATTGATATGGGCCATGCCCGGGCCTTGTTGCCTTTGCCTGGCGCACTACAGATTCAACTGGCTCAGCGTGTAGTGCAAAAAGGTTTGTCCGTCCGTGAGGCTGAGCGTTTAGCACAGCACGCCTTAAAGGCCCCGAAAATAGTCGAACCCATTAAGCCAGATCGCGATGTCTTGCGACTTCAAGAAGAACTCTCTGACTCACTAGGTGCTCAAGTAGAGATTCGCACAAACAAAAAGGGGGCCGGTAAAATCCAGATCGAATTTAACGATCTTGACCAGCTGGAGGGGATTTTGCAGCGCATTCGGTCATAACAAATTATGACTCGCGATAGTTTTGATTTTTATGTTGGATTCGGAAAATTGGATTCGGAAAATGCTGTCACGGGTTTTTAGATTTGTCCGGTTCTGTAGCACATGAATTGTCCGCTTT
>CAIWVX010000192.1 GCA_903916205.1 uncultured beta proteobacterium | reverse complement strand
TAGTAATTAGCAAAGCCATTATTACGCCCTAAAACGGCTGGGATGCGTGTCGCGGATGTCCATCGCGCGACAGCTAAAAGTCGATCTCAGTCGATCAGGTTTTGGATCATGCGGAAGCCGCCTCATCTTCGCGCATCTTGCGAACAAAAAATAGGCGAAACCACACGGCCATCCCGAGCATAAAAACGATAACGGCCACGCTCATCAAACCATAGTCGGTCGAGAAGAGATCAATTAGCATTTTCATGACATCGTCCTTTTAAAGTGATGCCCTCAGGGTACGCCTTGGGCTGGAAAAAGGTCTGATCTGGGTCAATAAAAGTGAAAAGTCTGCTCAAGGCATATGTTTAGTATACTGAACATATCAAGAAAAGAGGCTCGTTATGAAAATGCATGATTTAGGCGTCCTTACCCGCGCAAGAAGGATAGAGCTTGGGCTGCGCCAAGTTCAACTCGCCAGCCTATCGGGATTGTCCCGAACCACGATCAACCTCCTTGAGAATGGAACACTCAATGACATTGGCGTGGCAAAAGCAACGCAATTGATGGATGTTCTAGGGATTGAACTGCAGGCCAACAAATCGCTCCATAAAAAGAACAACGCGTTGCTCATGGCCAGTCGAACAGCCAGCGTGAGTTACCGCGACGCTTTGAGCGTTAAAGAGCTTTCTTCTGCGCTTGCCAGTGGGTTCATACCCAAAGACCGTATGGCCCACATAGCCACCCTGCTTGATGAGGTGCAGTTGGGCGTGATTGTGTCTGCGGTTGAAGAGGCATCCATCAGCACAAAGGTAGCGCCAAAAAAAATCTGGGCTCACATCAATCAGTGGGCCACAGACTTTAAATCGCCTCGCATCTCTTGGAACTAAATCATGGGCACTAAAAAAATTCAATCTCACAAAGATTTAACCGAAGGGCCTTGGAAGATTTTGCTCGCCCATGCATTTGAGATTCTTGACGACTTGAAGCGGCATGGTGGAATTGAAGACCCGTTTTGGACCCTCGGTGGTGGCACCGTATTGATGCTGCGACATAGGCATCGAAAAAGTAAAGACATTGATATATTTGTCCCAGACCCGCAATACTTAGGCTTTGTAACGCCCAGGCTAAGCGATGTCGCAGCCGCGGTTTCTCAAGACTATGTAGAAGCAGCTGGGTTTGTGAAACTGATACGCCCTGAGGGAGAAATTGATTTTGTGGCAGCCCCTAATCTGACCGAAACCCCGTACGAGATTTGGGAACTTCTTGGCCGCGAAGTGAAGGTAGAGACGTCGGCTGAAATTGTGGCAAAGAAACTTTGGCACCGAGGTGATGTAGCAACTGCCCGAGATCTTTTTGATCTGTCCTTAGTCATAGAAAAAGAACCTCAAAGCCTGCATTCGGCAGCCGTACATTTATCACGACACCGGGTTAAATTTTTAGAACAAATTGAAACACGCAAACAAATTTTGCAAGTGCAATTTGATGCGATCGACAAGCTTGATTACAAACCGAAATTTACTGATGCTTGTGTGGTCGCTAAACGATTCCTTGAAAACTTATAACCCACCGTATCGCTCTCTTTAGTGCGGCTTTAATCTCAAACGGTCTTTGTCAAACACTTCGATCACGATGGGAATTCCTTGGCCTACGCTTTGGGTGACGGTGCAATAGGCTTCAAATTGGTCTAGTACGCGGTCTAGGTGTTGCAAGCTTGCCGCTGGGACGCCTAGGGTAAGAACGGCGTGAATTTTTAGAACGCGCATTCGGCCTTCTGCGTTACGGCCTACCTCGGAGTCAATCTCGCAGCGCAAGGGCTCAGGAGACTGCTTGAATTTTCGCAAAGCAAAAAGCAGCGAATCCGACAAACAATTCCCCACCGCCGCGCTAAGAAGCTGAACTGGCGAGGGGCCCATGCCTTGGCCTAGCGGCGCGGGTTCGTCTCCCATGATGGAGGGAACGTTTGCCCCAAAGCTGATTTCGAATTGGTAGTCTTGCTTTTGGGTTAAGACCACATGAATGCTACTTTCGCTCATTGCTACGCCTTTCTTTTTTCTACCAAACGGACGATGCCTAGGGCTTTCAACACGTATTTTTCGTATATGGGCTCTGAATTTCCTTTGCGAATTTTTCGCATGAAGTATTTTTCAAATGCGATCTTTGCCAAGTGAACCCACTTGCCTTTTTTGAACCAATTGACATTGCGTGGTGGGATTTGCGGCAAAGCGACAAAGGCCGCGCCGGTGTCTCCCATATCGGCTAAACAAATGGCGTTCCAAGTTCCTTTGGACTCGGCTGGGCGGCCTGCGATTTCGTCTGCAATGTTGTGGGCAATAGCGCCCACCATGCTTTCAATCATGTAGCCCGTCTTCGGTGTTCCAGTGGGAACGGGCGTGGTTTCTACCGGCGGAATGGCGACGCAGACGCCGGCTGAGAAGATATTGCGGTAAGCCTTGCTGCGCTGAAACTCATCAATCAAAACAAAACCGCGGGGATTACAAAGCTTGGGGACGGCAGCAATCGCGTCAACGCCCTTGAAGGCGGGCAGCATCATGGACAACTTAAAGCCCACTTCGTGTTCTTTGTAGACGTTGCCAAGATCATCGAGCTGGGTCACAAACATTTTCCCCTCCTCCACCCGCGTAGTTTTGGCGTTGGTGATCCACTTCATATCCCGGTTTCGCATCTCGGACTCGAGCATCGATTTGCTGTCGCCCACCCCGCCTAAGCCTAGGTGTCCGATATAGGGCTCACTGGTGATATAGGTGATGGGTACTTTGTTGCGTAGTTTGCGTTTACGAAGGTCAGTATCCAAAATCATGGCGAATTCATACGC
>CAIWVX010000191.1 GCA_903916205.1 uncultured beta proteobacterium | reverse complement strand
GTCGACAACCTCGCTGCAGCGATCGGCGAAGCGCGCGACACCATCGAAGACGTGCTCGAACCCTACCTGATCCAGCAAGGCTTTTTGCAGCGTACACCGCGTGGGCGCATTGCCACTGCTGCAGTCTATCGCCACCTCGGGCTGGACAATCCCGCGCCGAATGCGCAGAACGAACTCTGGCGCACGCAATGAGACCGCATTGAATACGCAAAATCCACCGCAGAGACACAGAGGCGCAGAGAAAACACAGAAAAAAATACGACGAGAGCCATTCGTTTTCAAGGAAATGCTCTGCACTTCCTTGGGTCGTCTCTGTGACACCTCTGTGCCTCTGTGTCTCTGTGGTGAAAGGTTTGGCATTTTTCAGCCGCTCAAACCGTCACGGGTGATTCGGCTAAAACCGGTTTCGGCCAGACCCAGTGTTGCAAAGTGACCGGGACGGGTTTCATGGTCACGGCCTCGGTTGGGCAGTGCTCGACACAGTTACCGCAGCCAGTGCAGGCTTCACGAATAACGTTATGAATTTGTTTGGCGGCACCCACAATGGCGTCGGTTGGGCAGACCTTCAGGCAGCGGCAGCAGCCGATGCAAATTTCTTCAGAGACCATCGCCAGCTTGGGCCCTTCATCGACCACCGCCGTCAAGTCCAACTGGATGCCCAATTTGGTCGCCAGTGCGGCGGCCAGTGCCTTGCCGCCGGGTGGGCAACAGGTTACGGCAACACGGCGGGCGGCAATCGCCCGGGCGGCCCCCGCACATCCCGGCTGGCCGCATTGCCCGCAGTTAGACCCCGGCATCATGGCTTCGAGATCGCCGATCAGCGGATCAACTTCAACGGCAAATTGTCGTGCGGCGATACCCAGCCCGAGACCCAAAACAGCACCGAGCAGCGTCAAGCTGACAATGGCGGAAAGCATCAATGTCTCCTATCGTGTAAAAAAACTGACGTCCACCGCAAAGGCGCAAAGGTCGCCAAGGTTTCGCAAAGAAAACCGCTTAAGGCCATGCTTTTCTTTGTCCCCCAAGAGGATTTCCTGCGGGGCACGTTTCCTTTGCGTTTTTGCGGTGGACGTTAATCGTTCCGTTTTCATTTCAAATTCAACCCAGAAAACCCCATAAAAGCCAGTGACATCAAGCTAGCCAGAATGAAGGCAATTGGCGGGCCGGAAAACACTTCCGGCACCTTCGCCAGCGCCAAGCGCTCGCGAAGTCCGGCGAACATCACCAGCCCGAGCGTGAAACCGAGCGATGAACCAAAGTCATAGACCACCGTCGTCACAAAGCTGTGGCCTTCTTGGATATTGATCAGCGGCAGCCCAAGCACGGCGCAGTTGGTGGTGATCAGCGGGATGTAGATGCCCAGCATTTGGTAGAGATCAGGGGCCATTTTGCGAATGACCAGTTCGGTAAATTGCACCACCGCCGCGATGACCAAAATGAAGGTCATGATGCGCAGATAGCCTAGGCCAAGCGGGGCCAGCATCCAGTGTTCGAGAATCCAACTGACCGACGCCGCCAGCACGATCACGAAGCCGGTAGCCAAGCCCATGCCGAGGGCGCTATCGAGACGTTTTGAAACGCCCATGAAAGGACACAGGCCAAGAAACTTGACCAGCACCACGTTGTTGACCAAGGCAGTCGAGATCAGCAGGGCGAGGTAGTCGTTCATTGCAATAGTCCAGCCGATGGTTGATGAATTTCGCACCGCCGTCGTCGTTTTTGCATGACAGGGCAGCCGCTTATTTGGGCTATATCACGATTCATGCCAAGCGCTCTTTAAGCACCGGCCCCGAAAGTGTGCGTTGCCGACACGTCCTGCACCGATACAGGGTTTTAGCCTAGGGCATGGGTTCGTTTTGGGTAAGTCAATCGGCGCAGGGGAAATGTCGCAAAACCGACACATTGCGAGGAATGCGACACGGTCATTCTGCGCTTGATGGGGGTTTGGCCGAATGTGGCACGAAATCTGCATTGCAGTGAGTGACCAGGGAGAAACACATGAGCAAGAAGGCGAAAAAAGCAGCGCCGGATGAGGTGATCGGGATTGCCCCGGCCCTCTTTCAGCAGGCGGTAGAACAGGCCGATCTAGCGATTTCAATTACCGATATTCATGCCCGGATTCTTTATGTCAATCCGGCGTTTACCCGAGCCACCGGCTACTCGCTGGACGAAGTGCTGGGGGCCGATCACTCCCTGCTTTCCAACAAGGCCACGCCAGATGAAGTCTACGATGCCTTGTGGGCGCTGATTTCCAAGGGATTGCCGTGGAGTGGGCGCTTGATCAACCGGCGCAAAGATGACAGCAAATATCTGGCTGACCTGCTGATCACGCCAGTGGTTGATGACGAGGGCGAGACTACGCATTATGTCGGCATTCATCGCGATGTCACCCTGCTGCACCGGCTCGAAGGCGAGGTGGCCGAGCAGAAGGCGTTAATCGAATCGGTGGTTGATTCGGCACCGGTGGTCATCGCCTTGCTCGACGAAAACGAAAAAGTTGTGCTCGATAATCATGAATACAAAAAATTGCAGGGCGACTTGCGCATGGTCGAACCGGCGACGCTGATTCTTAACTCAATTCGTGCCGACAACGATCAAGGCTTTGACCTTCGCGAAACAGGCCGTTACGCCTTTAGCGAGCGTGAGATTCGACTCGATTCGCACGCCGGTGTCCGCTGGTTCTCGTGCTCAGGTATTTGGGTGCAGCGCAAGGAAAACGAGGTGGATGCCTTTTTTAATCGGCGCAAAGATCTCTACCTGTTGCTGGTTGCCAAGGAAACAACGCGCCAGCGGGCGGCTCAAGAAAAAACGCGGATCGCGCTATTGCAAGCCATGATGGCGGAAGACAACCGCATTGACGGTCTGCGCGAAACCCTCTCGGCAGCGATTTTTAAGATTGAAGGGCCGGTCAATGTCATGGCCTCGATTTTAGCCACGCTCGAACGGCGCACGGCTAACGACCCGACCGGTGCGGCCTTGACCGAGGTGCTGGAAGCCTGCAAAGCCACCGTCGCAAGTCTGCGCAGCGTGATTCCCGAACACCGTTCTGAATCGCTGAGTGCGGTCAATGTCAATGAGGTGATGCGTGATGTGCTCGATTTGACGACAACCCGGATGCTGGCTAGCGGCGTTAGCGTGCATTGGCGGCCACAGGCGGTAATGCCCTCAGTTAATGCTCATCCCAATCGCTTGCGCATGATGTTTAAAGCATTGATCGACAACGCCATTGACGCCATGAACATCAAAGGCTGGCGCGAACGCGACCTGCGCGTGACCACGCAGAGCGGCAGCGGCTGTGTCGAAGTCATCGTCGAAGACAGCGGCCCCGGCATTCCAGCCGAACTCCGGCTCAAAGTTTTTGAGCCTTTTTATTCAACGCGCAAAGCGAGTGGTCTCCACCTAGGAACCGGTCTCTCGTCGGCCCAACAAGTCGTCGCCGAGCATGATGGAGTGATTGAGATTGACCCCGCTGAGTGCGGCGGTTGTCGGGTGCGCGTGGTGTTGCCCACGCAGCGCAAGAGGTGAACGGATGAGTACGATGAATCCCACCAGTGATAGCGCCCGGCCCGGCTTAAGTAGTCTGCGCCGCGTCGAACTAGAAACACTCTATGGCGTCGGTGAAATCCTGTCGCGCTCGCTTGATTTTCGCCATACCCTGCGCGAAGTGCTACGCGCCTTGGATGAACAGGCGGGTATGAGCCGCAGCGTGGTGACGCTGCTCGACCCGGAAAGCGGTGATCTGGTGGTCAATGCGGTTAGCGTCGAGGATGACTCGGATCCCAGCGAACGCGAATCGGTGCGCTATCACTCCGGCGAGGGCATTCTCGGGTTAATCGTCGAAGAAAAGCGCACCATCGCCTTGGCCCGCACCGGCGACGATCCGCGTTTTCTCAACCGACTCGGACTCTATGACCGGCGCCTACCGTTTATCGCCGCCCCGATCAATGTCGGCGGCAAACTTCAAGGCGTGCTGGCGGTGCAGCCCAATACCCCGGACGATGGCTTGCTTGATGAACGCACACGCTTTGTCGAAATGGTCGCCAACCTGATCGGTCAGAGCGTGCGGCTGTCGCTCGACATCGAGAAAGAAAAGAAAACGCTGGTTGAAGAGCGCGACAACCTGCGCCGCACCGTTCGCCATCAATACGGCTTTGACAATATCGTCGGGCGCTCGGCCCCGATGCGTCGGGTTTTCGATCAGGTAAGGATGGTTTCAAAGTGGAATACCACGGTATTACTACGCGGAGAAACCGGAACCGGCAAGGAACTTATCGCCAGCGCCATTCATTACCACTCGCCGCGAGCACGGGGAACCTATGTGCGTCTGAACTGTGCTTCGCTACCGGAAAATCTGCTCGAATCCGAATTGTTCGGCCACGAAAAAGGCGCGTTTACCGGGGCCATATCGTCACGTCAGGGGCGTTTTGAAGTGGCCGATGGCGGCACCCTGTTCCTCGACGAAATCGGCGAAATTTCACCCGCTTTTCAGGCCAAGCTATTACGCGTTTTGCAAGAAGGCGAGCTGGAGCGCGTCGGCGGCACAAAGACCCTCAAAGTCGATGTCCGCGTCATCGCCGCCACGCACCGCGACCTCGAAGCAGCGGTCGATGAAGGCAGTTTTCGCGAAGACCTTTACTACCGTCTCAACGTCATGCCCATCGTCCTACCAGCCTTACGCGAGCGGCTGGAAGATGTGCCGGATCTAGCCCTATTCATGGCCACCCGCCTTGGTGAAATGCAAGGGCGACAAATTACGCTGACCGACGCCGCCATTCGGCGACTCACGCAATACACCTGGCCCGGCAACGTGCGCGAACTAGAAAACTGCCTAGAACGCGCCAGCGTGATGTCCGAATCAGGAAATATTGATGCCGAACTGATCCGCATCGACCGCCACCGCGAATCCCCAACAGCGCATTATTCACCGCCGATTTACGCGACAGCCGCCGCACCAGGAATGGGTCTAAGCCAAAGCAATGGCACGCCCCCAGCCGCACAATTCACCTCCGAACGCGACGAACGCTCTCGCGTCATCGCCGCACTAGAGCAAGCCGGCTGGGTACAAGCCCGCGCCGCCCGAATCCTC
This sequence comes from uncultured beta proteobacterium, assembly GCA_903916205.1. Classification (GTDB taxonomy): domain Bacteria; phylum Pseudomonadota; class Gammaproteobacteria; order Burkholderiales; family Rhodocyclaceae; genus Propionivibrio. The sequence goes on along the minus strand of CAIWVX010000191.1, from coordinate 180 downwards.
GGCATGACCCCCAGACAAATCGCCTATCGGATTTTGACATTGAACATTGAGGTGAAGAAATTGTAGATGCGTTATTACGTTGTTGTTCATTTTCGGCCTCCTATTGATCCGGCCAGCAAATAGTATCAAGCAGCCTACTTCACGCGCGGGTCTTGGAAATACGTTCTGACGCGTTCAGGC